>JAPLGH010000168.1 GCA_026390285.1 Caldisericota bacterium | reverse complement strand
CCCTATGCGTCGCTCAATCCACGCATGACAGTGGGGAACATCATCGAAGAACCGATGGACATCTTCAGCATCGGGACCATGGCCGAACGCAGGGAGCGCGTTCAGGAACTCTTGCGCACAGTTGGGCTCAATCCGGAACACACCAACCGGTTCCCGCATGAGTTCTCCGGGGGACAGCGGCAGCGCATCGGCATAGCTCGAGCTCTGGCCATGAATCCGGAGTTCATTGTTGCAGACGAACCTATTTCGGCTCTTGATGTCAGTATTCAGGCCCAGATTGTGAACATGCTCGAAGATCTGCAGCAGAACCTGGGGTTGACATATCTGTTCATCGCCCATGATCTCGCGATGGTCAAGCATATCAGTGATCGCGTGATCGTCCTGTATCTTGGTAAGATTGTCGAGGTCGATGAAAGCAAGGATATCTACAGGCATCCATTGCATCCCTATACAAAAGCCTTGCTGTCGGCAGTGCCAATTCCCGATCCGCGTGTGGAAATGCAGCGCCAGCGCATTGTGCTTAAGGGGGACCTGCCCAGTCCAGTCAATCCACCCAGCGGGTGCCATTTTCGCACGCGATGCCCTATTGCCCAGCCGATCTGCGCTGAGCGGGAGCCCGAACTCCGTGACATGGGTTCTGGCCACATGATTTCCTGCCACTTCGTGAGTTAGGAGTTTTTCTGGCAAGTCTCATGGGGCCGACCGAAAGGCCGGCCCCATGTCTGTTCCACGCTCATCCAGTGCCCGATGCGGTTGGCAAACCGCAGAATTCGCGTATAACTCAAGAGAAGCGGTCTTTCACAACCTGCGCGCGGCCTTTCTGTGCGGTCGCCTACTGGTTGACCGTAGCTCTTCAGGCTATTGAGTGCAATTATGGACTATGGGAGGAACAATGGAAGAATTTGAGAAGACCCTCAGCCGGCAGCAGGCAGCCATCGAGGCCGAGCGTTGTCTCTATTGTTACGATGCGCCGTGCCAGGCGAAGTGCCCGGCTCACGTCCCCGTGCCTGAGTTCATACAGTCGATTCGTAGCGGGAACCTGCACGGTGCGCGGACTCTTCTGCAGAGTGCTCATCCATTCATCGAGACCTGTGGCCGCATCTGTCCCGAAGAGGCATTTTGTCAATCAGTCTGCACGCGGTCAAAGATCGACAGTCCTGTGCACATCCGTGAGCTGCATCGCTTCGTAACGGACTCGACCGACCCGTCTGATCGCATGGAGTTGCCTGAAGCGACACTGGGGAAGGTTGCCATCATCGGGGCTGGCCCTGCGGGACTTGCCTGTACCCGCGAACTGAGGGACAGGGGGTTCGCCTGTGACGTGTTCGAGGCTCGGCAGATAGGCGGCGTTCCGTCTCAAGAAGTATCCACGCACCGGTATCCGCGCGAGATCGAGGAGCGGGAGGCACGATTTCTAATCTCCACGTTCGTCACCCATCTGCATATGGAGCGTGTGACCGATGTGAAACGCCTGGTCACGGAGTATGATGCTGTCTTTATCGCAACGGGACTACCGTCTGAGAGCGACCTGCGTATCGAAGGAGTTCAGCTTGCTGGCGTATACCATGCTCGCGAGCTCCTGCGCAAGATGAAATCTGGCGCAACCAGCGGTGCAGGAGACCGCGTAGGTGTCATCGGCGGGGGTAACGTTGCAATCGAGGTAGCCTCCATGCTCCGTGAGGAAGATTCCATGCGAGACGTTATCGTGGTCTACCGTCGTGGCATCAAGGAACTGAAGGCATTCAAGAAGGAGATCGAAGAAGCCACGGAGATCGGCGTGACCTATCAGTTTCTGGCAATCCCCGACAAGGTTGTGGGCAGCGAGCATGTAGAGGGACTGCAGGTTACCCAGGATCACCTGTGTGGAGAGGATGAATCAGGGCGATGCAGGTTTGAACCCCTGCCGGGGTCGAGCTTCATCATTCCACTCGACACCGTTGTCGTCGCTATCGGACAGCGCGTCGACGAGGGTGCGTTTCCTGGTCTCGCCCGCAGCGACTCAGGACTCATCAGCGTCGGGGAGAACATGGAAACCAGCGTGCCGGGCGTCTACGCCGGTGGCGACGCCGTTCACGGTGCCCAGACTGTGGTGGAGGCGGTGCGTGACGGCAAGAAAGCGGCGGAGCAGATTGCCGCGTTTGTGGCAGGAGGCAAGTAATGTATCGAGAACACGACCTTTCCTATCATTTCCTGGGCATACATCTGGAGAATCCCTTCATTCTGTCGGCAGCACCGCCCACGGACGAGCTGGATATCGCCATCGACGGACTGAAGGCGGGATGGGCAGGTGTCGTTCTCAAGACGACGTCTGTCGAGAGCAATCCCGTCAACCTGAAATACCCGATGATGTCGTCGTTTGGTACAGCCGCGCACAAACTATGGGGGCTCGGCAATATCGACCTCATTTCGCAATATCACATCGACCAGATTTGCGAGCGCGTCACTGCACTGAAGGGCATGTTTCCCACCAAGATGATTGCAGCGTCTATCATGGGGTCAACAAAGGAAGACTGGCAGTCGCTGGTGTGGCAGCTCAAGAAGGCTGGCGTCGACCTTATCGAGTGCAGTTTCAGCTGTCCCCAGGGAAGCATGGGTGAAGCTCCCGGCCGGATGCTGGCACAAAGCGTCGAGGCGACTGAGAAGGTTGCGCGGTGGGTGAAGGAAGCTGCCGGAGAGACGCCCGTTCTCATCAAAATCACTCCACAGGTAACGGACATCGTCGAGATTGCCAGGGCACTGAAACGAGCGGGCGTTGACGGTGTCACGGCCAGCAACTCGGTGCCTGCGCTGATCGGTGTCGATGTCGAGACACTTGAACCACGCCCTTCCCTCTTTGGCGAGGGGGCGTATTCGGGCATGACCGGAATGGCGATCAAGCCCCTCACTCTCCGCACCATTGCCGAGATTGCTCGCAGCGTTGACATCACCATCAGTGGAAACGGTGGGGCGTATTCCTGGAGTGATGCCGTGGAATTGATGGCTGTTGGGGCTTCCAACGTGCAGTTCTGCACGCTTCCGATGCACCATGGGTTTGGCACAATAAGAGATCTCATAAGCGGCCTTGCAGACTACCTGGACCGCAGGGGATGGGCATCGCCACTGGACATTGTTGGCAAGGCGCTCAACGGCATCAAGGGTCAGGAACAGCTGGCAACCCCTCAGTCTCATTCGGACATTGACCTTGACAAGTGCATCGGTTGCGGCAATTGCTTCCGGGCTTGCAACGATGGAGCGCACAGAGCTATTCTGTGGGATGTCGACAAGAGGCAGCCCTCTGTGGACGCCGACAAGTGCCCCGGGTGTGGGCAGTGCATGCAGGTCTGTCCGGTGAACGCCATCCGGATGAAGGAGGAACTGGACGGCAAGGTTCACTACTTCCAGTTCACAGGAACCCGCTAAGTCTGACTCAAATGCCTCTGTCCCCTGTGGTGCTTGCTGCAGGGGACATTTGCACGTGCCGCCGGTTGAGTGCCGTTATGAACCCGGTATACTTACGAGGAGAGTTTGTCACGTTCATTTGCCAGCCGGAATCTTGAGGAGGTAGTATGAGCAATGATGAGCAGTTTTCGACCTTGCGGTCGAAAAGAGAGCAGATCATCGCAGGCGGAGGGAGCGGTCGCGTCAAGAAACAGCACGAAGCCGGCAAGCTCACCGCACGCGAGCGCATCGAGCTCCTGCTGGACCCAGGTTCATTTCAGGAAGAAAACGTTTTCGTGAGTCATCGGAATACTGGGTTTGGGCTGGACAAGCAGGAATTGCCGGGCGATGG
>JAPLGH010000075.1 GCA_026390285.1 Caldisericota bacterium | reverse complement strand
TTCGCGGTATATGAAGAGACCCCGACCGTACTTCGGAAGGGGTCTCTGCATTCGCGGTATATGAAGAGACCCCGACCGTACTTCGGAAGGGGCCCCTTTGTTTCCAGGCATTCTTGCCGACTGGATCTCGGCATTCACCCGGCGGACAGCGTGCGGCCAGGGGCTACACCTGCTCTGCAATCGCGATCAGCTCGGCAAAGGCGACCGGCTTGAGGCTGGCTCCTCCGATCAATCCACCATCCACCGAAGGGAGGCCTGCGATGGAGGCGAAGTTGGCCGGCTTGACACTGCCGCCATACAGAATCGCGACGAAGCCACCAATTGCCGCTCCGAGAAGCTGTTTGAGGTGTTCCCGGATGAGGCGGTGTGCTTCTTCAATTTGCTCGTTCGTGGCATTCACCCCCGTTCCAATAGCCCATACGGGTTCATAGGCGACAATGAGCTGAGCACCGTCGGAGAGCCGGACATCGGCGAGAGCCGTATCCAGCTGTCCGAATACGACCTCCTTCATCTTGCTGGCATTTCGCTCCTCGAGCGTCTCTCCAACGCATAGCACGGGAATCAGAGATGCCACCAGGGAATTGACCAGTTTGCGATGAAGCAGGTCGGCTGACTCACCAATGACGTGTCTGCGCTCGGAATGCCCTATGAGCACGTGGGTCGCCCTTGTCGAGAGGATCATTGCAGGCGAGACTTCTCCGGTGAATGCACCTTCAGCGTCAGCCGCAACATCTTGAGCGCCGAGCAGCACCCAGTCCGGTACCGCATGGGCTTCTGCAAGGGCTCCGAGTGCGACGTAGTTGGGAAAGACAAGGACCCGCACCTTGTCGCCCTGCGGCGGCATGGTGGTGGCCAGCTCGGCAAAGAACGCCTTGGCCTCCTCAATGGTCTTGAACATCTTCCAGTTTCCTGCGACGATTTTCATGTTGTTCTCCTTTTGACCCAATATGCGAGGCACACGCCCACTACGACTGTTCACCTTCGGCTGAGCGTGCTGGAGCTGTGGGCAATCGCTCTGCGCGCACTCTGGAGATTCTCTTCCCAACCACGTTAACGACCGTGAAGACGATTCCGGCTCGTTCAACCTTGTCTCCAACGCGAGGAAGGCGGCCTATTTCAGACAGCATAAGCCCTGCGACGGTATCATAGTCTTCACCCGACAACTCTGTCCGAAAGAGTTCCGAAGCCTTGTCGGTCGACACGGAGCCTTTGATGAGGAACGCATTGGCTCCCGCGTTCTCGATTTCGGCGGCCTCCTTGTCGTACTCGTCCTGGATCTCACCAAAGACCTCCTCCAGGATGTCCTCGACGGTGATGAGGCCCGAAACAGCACCGTACTCGTCGAAGAGAACAGCTGTCTGGATACGCTGTCGCTGCATCTCCTGGAGCAGGCTGCTGATCTTCTTGGTGTCCGGAGCAAAGAATGGCTGCCGGAGGATGCCGCCTGCCTTGACGTTGGGTCCGGCACCGCCCGCCATTGCTCTCAGCGTATCCTTGGCGTAAATAACCCCCACGACGTTGTCATCGTCCATGACCGGCAAACGGGAGTGACCCGTTTCATTGATGGCCTTGATTACCTCACTGATCGGCGCGTTCTTCTCAACAGTTGTCACGTCCACAAACGGCGTCATGATCTCATACGCCAGCGTATTGGTGTAGTCAAAGATGTTGTAGATGAGGCGCTCCTCCTCCTTGTCGATCACGCCATCCTCCTGTCCCATCTTGAGGAGGTAGCGGAAGTCGTCGGAATCGTTGAGGTAGCCGGTATGCTTGGCGCGGCGGAGCAGAGGTCCAGTAAAGACCCCTGAGACTGCGGCAAGTGCGCGGGCGCCCGGGTAGAGCAGGAGGTAGAGCGGGTATAGCAGAACAGCCGTACCATGTGTAACCTGTTCGGGGAATGCCTTGCCTATGGATTTCGGGATTGTCTCGGCGAAGATGACGACAACGACCGTCAACGCAAGTGTCGACACCACCGCGAGCAGGTCAGGGTTCACCTGGGAGTACAAAGTGAGAACGACCCGTGCGAAGATGAAGGACGCTCCGAGATTTGCGACGTTGTTGCCCAGGACCACCACACCGATGAGCATCGAATGGCTAGCCGCCATTCTCGCCCTCAGCCGGTCCGCGAGAGCCGGCGACTCTCCGGTTTTCTCGAGAGCCATCGGAGTGATAGTCACATAGCCATATTCCACCATGGAGAAGAGGAATGAGAGAAGCAGGAGAATCAGCAGTCCAACAAGTTGCCCTGTCATGCGCGTCTTCTTGCCACGTCGGAGCAACGCCTCCCTGCCAGTTTCGCAAAGACGTCTTCCTCACGGTGCTCCATAGCCATGCGGTCGGGCTCGTCAATGTGGTCGAGGCCCACCAAGTGAAGCATTGAGTGAACAAGAGAGAACGCAAGCTGGTCCTCGAGCTTGTTCCCCCCCCGAACGGCCTTGCTCTCCACCGCATCCATGCAGATGACAATGTCCCCTAAGACCCAGCCCGTTCCCGGAGCAGCGTAGCCCAGCAGAAACGACAGCATGTCGGTGACCGAGTCCTTGCCCCTGTGGTCGCGATTCAATTCCTGCATTTGAGATGCCGCGACGAAATAGCAGGAGACGGCGACTGCACGTCGAACGCCCGGGATTCCCGTGATTTCCGGCCGCATCAGACGGACAATGCGAACGACAAGCGCCATCAAAGCCTTGGTGTCCACCTGCCATCCGGGATCTGACAGTTCCACGCGACAGTGTACGGATAGGTCAGATTCTTTCATTTGCCTCCTCAGGCGTCAGATACGCATCCCGCACGTGGTAGAACGAGATGAGCGAAGTGAGAAAGAAGTCCTTGACGGTGATAATCTCACCCAGCGTCAGTTGTGACTCGGCAAGTTGGCCGTCCGCGATCCGAGCATTGATGATTGAATCGATGAGGCCCTCCAGTGCAGCCTTGTCGACTCTGGCAAGCGAACGTGCCGCAGCTTCGACACCGTCGGCGAGAAATACTAGGGAGGATTCCCTCGTGTGCGGCTTGGGCCCCTGGTACCGAAATGTGTCGGAGGAGAGGTTCGTCTGCTCGGCGGAAGCCTTGTCGTAGAAGAACTGGACCACAGTAGTGCCGTGGTGCTCGGCAATGATGTCGACCACCTCGCACGGCAGGTGATTGCTCCCTGCAATCGTAACGCCTGCTTGCACGTGGTCCAGAATCACCTTGGTACTCAGCTCCGGCGAGATATCTTCGTGAATGTTCGGCAGTTCTCCCCGGTTCTCGCCGAAGAATTGTGGATGGAGCAGCTTGCCGATGTCGTGGTAGTACCCCCCAACGCGTGCGAGCAGCCAGTTCGCCCCGATACGCTGAGCAGCGCCTGCCGCAAGATTAGCCACGTTGAGGCTGTGATGGTATGTTCCCGGGGCACTCTCGGACAATTGGGACAGAAGCTTGCTTCCAGTATCCAGAAGCTCGCGCAACCTCATGACCGTGGCGACGTTGAACAGTCGCTCGAAAACCAGGGTCAGTCCCAAGGCGAAAACAGCGGCAACGATTCCTCCCGTAACCAGGTAGCCGGCGTTGGCAGCGATCACTGGTAGTCGCTGTTCGCTCAGCCCGGCAAGAGCACTGTAGATTACTGCGGCTGATGCGCCCGCGATCGGTCCGGCGACCAGAAGGGCGCTCATCTTGTTGACCTTCCGCATGACGATGAGGACACAAATCGTCCCCACGACAAGCCCCGAGATTGCTTCTACGGGCATCGGCACCATAACCCACGTCATGACCATCAGCGAGACGCCGAAGACCGTCGCAAGCGCACCCTCAAAGAAAACGAACCCAAGCAGCACACAGAGGAAGAAGGGGGTCATCGTGGGTGCCACCCCGCTGGCGAGCCAACCGATGACGATGCAGGAGCCGCCGATGACCGCTGTCTCCATCAACAGGTGCTCGGTTCGGATTTTCGGCGAACCCAGGAGGACGACTGCAAGTCCGACCGTTACCCATGTCAGCAATGCTACCAGCATCTGAGACGCCACGTTTCGGAGAGCGCGAGGTCCCCAGACCAGGCCCGTGCTCATGAGCAGGTCGACGGTACTCTGATCCAGCTCGCTGCCCTTCTTGACGACGGGGGTACCGGCAAGGATGGTTGAGACAACTGGCGATACGGAAGACGCAGCCTTGTCACGGGCAAGCAGAGTCGCTTCTTGATCGTACAGGAGGTTCGAAGATACAAATCGGGCGGCCAGGAGGTACGCCGAGCGTACCTGGTTGTCGGAAATCCCGTAGTTCTTGACTTCCGTGTTGATGCTTTCCCGGGCAGCAGCGAGACTTCCTTCGAGAACGCCGCGACCCATGACGGTCGTCAGTGCCTGGCGTGCTGCTGTCCTCGCCGATTGAACCTCCGACTCCGAACACGTCGCGAGGTACTTTGTCGTTGCGCCGGCCGAGGTCATGAGCAATGCTGCGATCCGCTGAGACTGCTGGTCAGCGGTGACATCCTGCACGCGTATACTGATGACC
>JAPLGH010000087.1 GCA_026390285.1 Caldisericota bacterium | reverse complement strand
TTGCTGCGGGGCTTGCTACGCTGGGTATCTTGTCAGATGAGTCCCAGACACGTCCATTCTATGAAGTAACCGAGGAGTTCAAGGCGCGTATCCGGCGGTTGTTGAAAGCACACCATATTCCCGGGCACGTAGCCGGCCTCGGAGCCAATTTTGGCGTCATCATGAGTGAAACGCCGATTCGCAACTATCGGGACCTCGCCCGCGAGAACGGGCCGCTGCGAGAGGCTTTCGACTTCGCGTGCCTGACAGAGGGCATCTACATCCATCCGCACAAGCCATTCTACACGTCACTGGCACACTCGGCTCAGGACTATGAGATGACGCTGCAGAAGCTCGACGAGATCTTCGCGACGATCCGCTGAACGGGAGTCCAGTGAGGCCAATTGTCTCATCGCCCCGAGTGATGAAAAAACAGTAAACAGGAGGAACCGGGCATGAAGTCAGTTGTCATCACGTCCGCAGTGAGAACGCCCGTGGGCAGCATGGGCGGGGTTTTCAGGGACATTCTTGCCGTTGAGCTTGCAAGGACTGTGCTGGAAGAAGCCGTCAAGAGGTCAGGCATTGAGAAATCGATCGTGGACGAGATCATCCTCGGGCAGGCGAAACAAAGCACGGATGCGCCCAACATTGCCCGAGTTGCAGCCCTGGAAAGCGGCTTTCCCGAAGAAGTCCCTGCCTATACGGTTCATCGGCAGTGTTCGTCGGGTCTGCAGGCCATCCTGAATGCTGTGTGGCAGATCCAGGCCGGGTATGGCGATGTGATCATGGCCGGTGGTGTCGAGAGCATGAGCACCGCTCCCTACTACCTTCGGAACGCGCGCTACGGCTACAAGTCCGGGAACGGCGACCTGCTCGATCCGAACACCGAGAGTCAGCCCAGATCCCAGCCCGAGGACATCTACGGCTCCTTCACCATGGGCATGACGGCTGAGAACCTTGCGGACAAGTACGGGATCACCAGGGAAGAACAGGATGAATTTGCACATGCCAGTCATGTCAAGGCCGTCGCGGCAATCGACGCGGGTCGGTTCAAGGACGAGGTGGTCCCCGTGAGCGTACATGTCGGGAGAGGCGAGACGACGCTTGTCGACACCGACGAGGGACCCAGAAGAGATACAAACCTCGAGAAGCTGGGCCGCCTGAAGCCTGCGTTCAAGGCGGGAGGGACGGTGACGGCCGGCAACAGTTCAACGAGAAACGACGGTGCCGCCGTCGTCGTGGTGATGTCAGAAGAGAAGGCTGCTCAGCTGGGAATCAAGGCTCTGGCGAGGTTTGTGGCGGCAGGCATCGCCGGCGTCAACCCCACCATCATGGGAATCGGCCCCGTCCCCGCTACCAGAAAGGCTCTTGACAGATGTGGGCTGACGCTTGGCAACATCGGACTCATCGAGCTCAACGAAGCATTTGCGGCGCAGAGCCTTGCTGTTGTCAAAGAACTGGGCATCAATCGAGAGATCCTCAACGTCAATGGAGGAGCCATTGCTCTGGGGCATCCACTCGGCTGCTCCGGAACGCGCATTGCGGTCACGCTGGTCCACGAGATGCTGCGGAGAGACACCAGGTACGGGCTTGCGACGATCTGTGTGGCGGGTGGCCTTGGCGTGTCGGCGATCTTCGAGAATCTGCGCATGTGAGAGCGGGAGGTTCAGTCCATGACTTGTGACAAGTACAGAACCATCGAGGACGCAATTGCCATGGTCAAGCCGGGGTCGCGCGTCATGGTCGGCAGCTTTGGCCTGGCGGGATACCCCGAGGAGTTGATCGAGGCCCTTGCAGCAAGTGGGACGGGTGACCTAACGATCATCAGCAATGACCTGGGCACGCCCGGTATAGGCCTTGGCAAGCTGCTGGCCAACAACCAGATCCGGTCCCTGATCGGGACCTACTACAACTGGAATCCCGAGGTGGCGGCTGCCAACAATGAAGGCCGGATCACTGTGAAGCTCGTCCCCCAGGGAACGTTCGCGGAGGCGATCAGAGCTGCCGGTGTGGGCATCCCGGCGTTTTTTACGGCGACGGGTGCTGGGACGGAACTAGCGGCTGGCAAGGAGACCAGGGAATTCGGCGGCAGGGCCTGCATCCTCGAAGAAGCCATTCATGCCGATGTGGCGCTCATCAAGGCGTACCGTGCGGACGAGCTGGGCAATCTGGTCTACTACAAGACTGCCCGCAACTTCAACCCCGTCATGGCGATGGCCGCATGCACCGTCATAGCCGAAGTCGACGGGATCGTCCCTGTGGGATCCCTGGACCCTGAGTGTATCGTGACGCCCCACATGTTTGTTGACATCGTGATCATGAGGAAGGGTTGAGATGCAGATCATAACCGAACAGCAGGCCAAAGAACGCATAGCATCGACGATTGCGCGCTACTTTGACAAGAAAGCCCAGAGTGGCAGACTCTTCATCAATCTTGGCGTCGGTATTCCAACCATGGTAGCCAACTACGTCACAAATCCCGGCATCTACATACAGGCCGAGAACGGGATGCTCGGCGTCGGCTGTGCCGCCTCCGAAGGCCAGATGGACCATGACCTCATCAATGCCGGCAGGACGTGTGTCACCGAGACTCCCGGATGCGTCTACATGGACAGCGCAGCATCCTTCGGGATGATACGGGGCGGCCACGTCGACGCCACCGTCATCGGGGCGTTCGAAGTAGATCAGCATGCCAACCTTGCCTCGCCATGCAGCACACCAGCAAGAACGGCAAGCCCAAGCTCGTCAAACAATGCACCCTCCCCATCACCGGCATCGGCGAAGCCGACATGGTCGTCACTGAATACGCCGTGTTTGCCTTCGACAAGGGCAGGCTGGTCCTCAAGGAACTGTCCCCCGAAATCACCCTTGACGAGCTCCGATCGATCACCGACGCCGACTTCGACCTGTAACAGCGTGTAACAGGGTATAACAGGGCATAACAGGGGACAGTCGTAGTTGTTGTAACATGGCACCGCCGCACGAAGGACAGGGTCGCACATCGTTGTGCTCTTGGTGGGTTCTCGTGTGCCCGAAGGACTGACGCATCGTCTTGGCAAATGGTCGAGGGCGGCTATTGAATGAAAATCGCGGGGGGTGAACGCGCTATGTGTGACGCGAAACGTCTGAATGTTGTTCTACTTGGTGAGGTTGCTTCTGAGGAAGAAGTCCGGGAGACTGCTGCCAACATGGAAGGCCGTCCGTGGGTCGGGGGATGCTGACATGCCGCGCATAGCACGAGCAGTCGTACCCGGTGGGTTCTACCATGTGACCGCACGCGGCAACGGCGACGACATGATTTTTTCCACAGACGCGGACAAGCGCGCGCTGCTGGACCTCCTGGGCACGACGACGACGCGAGAGAAGTGGGAGGTCGCGGCGTACTGCATCATGGACAACCACTATCATCTTGTCGTACGGACGCCCCTGACGAATCTGTCTCAGGGCATGCACGCGATGAATGGCTCGTATGGGGAGATGTATAACCACCACTACGACCATCGCGGCCATGTGTTTCAAGGAAGGTTCTTCTCGGTCCCGTTTGCCTCAGACGACCACCTGCTCGAGGCCTGCCGCTATACGGTCCTAAACCCCGTGAGGGCTGGTCTGGTAGCATTGCCCAGCGACTGGCAGTGGAGCAGTTATGCTGCAAGTGCGCTTGGCAGGCACGAGCCCGTGCCCGTCGCCGACCGGATGCTGCTGTCGATGCTGGACAGTCGCGGAGAGAACGAATCGCGACAGGCGTACCGCGACTTTGTCCGGGCGGGCCTCGGTGCGGAGAAGCCGAACTTCCTGCTGCCGCGCCGCATGGGAAGGCAATCCGTTGTCCGTGATACTCCTGATGGGCCGTCGTCAGGCAGTCTGAGCCCCGCTGAGCAGACAGCCGAGATCCTACGCTTACGAGCCGAGGGGAGAACGCTGCGGGAGATAGCCAAGCGGTTGGATGTCAGTGCCATGACAATCGGGCGGCAGTTGAAGCGGCAGAGCCCTCCCGGCAATCAGTAACAACCGTCGAAAACCAAGGTACACCCCTGTTACAACAACTACGGCTGTCCCCTGTTACACACCCCTGTTACAACAACTACGGCTGTCCCCTGTTACACGGCTGTCCCCTGTTACAAGGCGATGCGCTCCGTTGCACAAAACCCTATTGCAGGTATCATGTCTTGTATTCAAGCGTGTATTTCTGACCACAGTTTGAGAGACAGAAAGGCTGGTGATCGTGGTGCAAGAGACGCTAGACAAGCTCAAGTCTTCTCCGGGTGTTCTCGCCGTCATACTGACCGATCTCGACGGCGCCATCCTGTACACGGCCTCAGACATGGACATCGCTCCTCCACTCGTGCGGGGCATGATTCTGTCTTTTGCTGGATACATGCGGCAGATTGTCACTCAGCTCGACATGGGCAGGCTGACCGAGCTGAATGTGGAAACGACGACCGGGCGCATCATGATGGTCGGGATGAAGGGCAAGGTCCTTTCGATCCTCGCCACCAGGCAAAGCAACCTCGGCACCGTCAGAGTCGCAATCGGCCGGGCTCTCAAAGATCTCTCGGAGCGTGCCTGAGCGAGGGCCGTATACCACACTCGACATAGCAGGAGGAGTTGCCATGGATCGATTCTTTCTGACCACGGCCATCTACTACATCAACGATAAGCCGCACCTCGGCTCGGTGTCGGAGACTATTGCCGCCGATTTCATCGCGCGGTATCAGCGGAAACTGGGAAAAGAGGTACTGTTCTCGACCGGGACTGACGAACAC
>JAPLGH010000184.1 GCA_026390285.1 Caldisericota bacterium | reverse complement strand
GCTGTCCTCGCCGATTGAACCTCCGACTCCGAACACGTCGCGAGGTACTTTGTCGTTGCGCCGGCCGAGGTCATGAGCAATGCTGCGATCCGCTGAGACTGCTGGTCAGCGGTGACATCCTGCACGCGTATACTGATGACCTTCGTAATGATCTCTTCGAAGGAAGCCAGGGCCGCTGGAAGCCGCGAGCTGTCGAACTTGTAGATGGGAGCAACCTCGTCCCGTGCGCGCTTGCGGAGGTCCTCAGTTCTCACATCATCGACATAAACGATGTCTCGCCTCGAGACCATATCGGCACCGACGACCGTCCCCACAGAAACGCTTCTGCGCACAGGTATGAACGGAAGAGCGCACAGTACCGCGGAAAGGAGCGCCACTAGAATGAACACCAGGACACCCATCCGCCTGAACCGTCCAAGCCGTAGAACGATGGAGTGACGAACCCGGCGGAAGAAGCCAGTAATGCTACGCTGTCTGGTCATTGCTGCCGTTCGCCTCGTTTCTCTGTTTCGTTGCACGAAAAAATGTCATGCCAACATCTCCGTAGCGCCTTTCCTTGTACATCTCCAAGGCTACCGCAGGCCCGCCATATCGTACATGCACGGGTCTCCGCGACGCATGCTCCATGATGATAATACAGCCTTCTGCCCCGTCGCGCAAATGTTCGGACAAGGTGACGAGGATTCCCTCCTGCAGTCCCGAATCGAAGGGCGGGTCTGCGAAGAGCACGTCGAACTCCGTTCCCAGCAATCCACCCACGTAGTTATCGGCGTCCCCCTTGACCACAGAAGCCTGTTCCTGAAGCGCGACCAGTCGCAGGTTTTCCCGGATGAGGCGCACTGAGCGATTGTCCATGTCGACAAAGGTCACATGTGCCGCTCCGTTGCTGAGCGCTTCTATGCCGACCGCCCCGGTCCCACTGCAGAGGTCGATGAACCGCGCCCCTGCAAGAATTGGTCGCAGCATGTCCATGACAGCTTCCCGTGCCTTGTCGGACGTAGGGCGCAGCCAAGGCTCCTTCGCAAGCGTCTTCAGCGAACGGCCTTTCAGTCTGCCTGATCCAATGATCAATTCAGCTGTCCTCCAAGCCCGTTCTTGAAGACGGGTACCGCAGACACAGCATACGGGAAAGATCGGCGTGTTGCGGCGCACCAAGCTCCGGGTCGTGTTCCAGGAGCTCCGAGGCAGCTTTCCGGATTTCCGGAAGAGCCGAAAGATCGCGGTAGGTCAGCAGAGCCGTCGATCCGAACACTGGAACGTCAAAGCCATGCTGGACCGTTCCAAGAATGTCGCCGGGTCCCCGCAGTTTCAGGTCCTCCTCTGCGATCTGAAACCCATCATCCGAGTCGACGAGGACCTGCAGGCGCTCCGTCCCTTCGGCTGTTGCGATTCCCTGGATGAGAATACAATGTGAGGCAGAAGATCCTCGGCCGACTCTCCCGCGAAGCTGATGGAGCGTGGCAAGCCCAAATCTCTCTGCATCCTCGATGACCATGACGCTCGCGTTCGACACGTCGACACCGACCTCGACGACCGTCGTCGCGATCAAGGCGTCCAGATCGCCCGACCGGAAGGCATTCATGGTGGACTCCTTATCACTGCTCTTCATGCGTCCGTGTAACGACGCAAGGCGCAACCCCTTGAGGCTGCCCTGGGCCAGCTCCCGCATCGTTTCGTCAACTGAAGCAGTGCCACTGCCCTCCTCCGAAGCCGGATCGATGGCAGGGACAACAATAAACGCCTGTCTGCCCTGGGCTATCTGTTCGCGTACCATGGCATATGCACTGTCGCGTTCCGCGGCCGTCAGGAGATGCGTCTGAATCGGGAGCCGCCCGGGAGGTTTCTCCGGAAGTTCGGAGATGTCGAGATCGCCGTAGATCGTCAGGGCGAGCGTTCTCGGAATCGGCGTTGCGCTCATCACGAGCGAATGTGGCTGCTTGCCTTTCGTCCCCAGGGCCACGCGCTGAGCAACGCCGAAACGGTGCTGTTCATCAACCACGGTCAGACCGAGGCGCTCGAATGCCACACCTTCCTCCAGAATTGCATGTGTGCCGACCAGACAGTCGACTTGGCCGGTTGCCACAGCGCTCAGGATGTTCCTGCGCAGGGATTTGGCCATCCCTCCGGTCAGTGTCGCGACTCGCACCCCGAGAGGGGCAAGCAGAACCTGGAGAACGCGTCCCGTTTGCTCCGCGAGAATCTCGGTGGGGCTGAGCACAGCACTCTGATATCCTGCGACCTTGGCAGCATACGCGGCGTAGCCTGCCACTGCCGTCTTTCCCGAGCCAACGTCCCCATGCAGCAGCCGGTGCATCTGCCTCGGTTTGCGCACGTCTCTCTCGATGTCACGCATGGCCGCCGCCTGAGACGCAGTGGGAACAAATGGCAGCACGCCGATATAGCGTTCGACCGTGCCCATTGGCAGGTCAAACGGAGTCCCGGGAACATCTTGTTCAGCACGTCTGTGCATGAGCACTCTGAGTTCAAACAGGAACAGGCTGTCGAACGCGAACCGGCTCCGCGCAGTTTCCGCCTCGTGTTCATCAGCCGGGAAGTGCAGAGAGCGGTAGCTCCATGCCAGGTCGGGCAGCCGAAAATGCGAGGCGACATTCCGTGGCAGATACTCGGCGGTCCCGGCGGGAATCCGGGCTGTTGTACGCCATACATGAGCCCGCAGCACTTTTTGAGAAAGGCCCGAAGTGAGGTGATACAGTGGCACAATTCTGTTCATGTGCAGTTGAGCGGCTGGCGTTCCCGACTCTTCGAAAGCCGGCTGTGTCAGCTGAGCTCCTTCGAACGAGTTCTCCAGTCTCCCATAAAAATCGTAGTCGTGTCCGGCTTGAAGTCTGCTCTTCACGAACCGGTTGTTGAACCAGACGAGATGGAGCAGGCGTCCGCGAGGGTCCCTGGCAGTTGCCTTGACCAGCAGAACCTTTCGCCGGATTTCTACAACTGCGACCAGACGAGCCTTCATCAGGACCATCTGGCCAAGCGAATCGCGCGACAGCTCCACTGGGCGGCGCAGGTCAAGGTAGCCTTTGGGCGCATGCTGGAGAAGGTCGGCAATGCTGGCGACACCGAGTTTCCCCATGATCTCCTGAAGACGAGGTCCGACGCCCCACAGTGTGGACACCGGTTCCTCGAGCAGCTGCAGCAATGCTTTCACGCCGTCAGAGGCAAGCTTCGGCACCGGTGCTTCATCGGCTGGACGTGAGCTTGCGTGTCGTCGTGACGCAGGAATCGGAGGCGTCGAGTTATCCAGCAGAGCAAGAAGTGCCTGACACCTTTCCGCCCGCGCAGCCTTCAGCAGAAACTGATAATCGACAAGCAGTGACCGCATCTCGTTCGATACGCCATGCTCGCCCGCAAGCTGTGTTCGCGTGCAGGAGTCTTCTACGGTAGCCAGTGCCAGCCGCGCAAACCCGCCTACGGCTGCATCGTCGTTACAGCCACGCTTGAGTTCCAGACGCACCAGACCGCGCAGGAGCTCTTTCCACGTGTCTGATTCGGCTGGACTGCCTCCGTTGTTCACTGGCTCGATGATCCCGGGAGATCCTGCAACAGCCTAGGAGATGTCCGCAAGGAAGCTCATGCCCGCGACAAGTTCCACTCCGAGGTACTCCGAAACAGTGGCTCCAAGGTCTGCGAAGCTTTCGCGGACCCCAAGGTACGTCCCGCCACGGCGCGAGGGCGAATATGCCAGCACCGGCACATACTCGCGTGTGTGGTCCGTATGGGCTGTGAATGTCGGGTCGCAGCCATGGTCGGCAGAGATGAGCAGGATGTCGTCATGCTTCATCGACCTCAGCAGCTCTGGGAGGGCCTCATCGAAGCGTTCCAGAGCGACGGCATAGCCGGCAACATTGCGGCGGTGGCCGAACAGCATGTCGAAGTCGACCAGATTGGTGAACAGCAATCCTTCCCAGCTGTTTGCTCTGAGCAGCTCGATCGTCTTCTGGATACCCTCTTCATTGTTTCCGGTGTGGAAATGCTGCGTGAACCCTTCCCCTGCAAACAGGTCGTAGGTCTTGCCGATCCCGATGACATCCATGCCGGCCTTGCTCACCTGGGTAAGGGTGGTAGGGAGCAACGGCCGAGCAGCAAAGTCGTGCCGATCCTCCGTTCGCACAAAGTTGCCCGGGGTCCCAATAAATGGACGCGCAATGACCCGGCCGACCAGGTGCTCACCCTGCAGAATCTCACGCCGGCTGATATCGCACATCTCGTACAGCTTTTCCAGAGGGATGATGTCGTTGTGGGCGGCAATCTGGAACACAGAGTCAGCAGATGTGTAGACAATCGGATATCCCGTACGCATATGCTCTTCACCCAGTTCCGCGATGATCGTCGTCCCAGATTCGGGCCGGTTGCCAAGAGCCTTGGTGTTGAAGCGCTTTTCAAAGGCGTCGATGACCTCAGGCGGAAATCCGTTGGGATACGTTGGGAACGGCTTGGTCAGTGTCAGCCCCATCATCTCCCAGTGGCCACTTACAGAATCCTTGCCCTTGGCCTTTTCCTCCATGATCCCGAACGACCCTATCGGGCTGTCGAAGCGCAAATCGAGCAAGTACTTCAGGCCCAGCTCCTCAAGGTGAGGGAGGTGGAACCCTGGCACGCTCTTATAGATATGGCGAACCGTGTCCGACCCTCCATCCCCGTAGAGGAATGCATCCTTGGCCGCCCCGATGCCGACGCTGTCCAGAACAATGACGATTGCTCTCTTCTTCATGACTTGTTTGTCCCTTCCTTTGCACTGGTTTCCTTCTCCGCCTGTCGACGCTTCCGGCGACGACGAGCCGGTCTCAGTACGAATTCACCAATGGCTGTGATGCCACCAGCGCCCATCTTGACATAATGATCGAAAAAACGCCAGATCAGAATGAAAGCTCCCAGGATGCCATTCGGAACGAACGCCGCAAACAGTGCCACCGCGCCAAGTTCTGCTCCGACAGATGCGCCAGGGGTAGGGAAATAGGATACGGCGATGTAGTAGATGAGCGTCGCCACAACAATCTGGGTGATCGACGACGTGACGCCAAGACCGTACAGCAGGAGGATCGGCGTTAACACGACGAGACCCCAGGAAACAAAACTGTAGGCCAGGCCCCTGACAAGGAGCGGCCGATTAGCTTTGATTGCTGTCTCCCGTGCACGCAGCGTATCCTTGATGAATTTCTGAATATATCGTGCCGGGCGCTGCCAGAACCTTCCCCGCCTGTTGAGGTCTTTCGCTGGACGCTGGACCAGCCTCTCAATGTAGTCATTGATCCATTGCAGCCGGATCAGGCAATACACCAGAAAGACGAAGTTGGCTACATACGCCGCTATGCCAATGTAGAGGATGAGGCGAAACCGATTGCCGACCTCCAGGCTCCGGCCCGAGAAGAACAACCACACTGGCACAAAAACAAGAACGACCATCTGAGAAGCACCTGAAAGGATGGTCTTGATGGCAAAAACCATCGTAGAATCGCCCACGTCGATGGAATCGTTCTTGAAGAGCATGTAGATCTGGGCCGGCTCGCCTCCGCCTGCTTCGAAGGGAGTTACCCTGGCAAAGAACTCGCCCACGAGGATGTTGCGCATGGCGGTGACAAACGTGATCCGCAGACCGACCGAGCTGACAATCGCCTGCAGCCGCAGCGCCTGAAAGACGATTTCGAAGAAGATGAGGACGAATGCGACCAGGATATACCCGGGATTGAGAGACTCCACCATCTTCACAACATTCAGCTGATGCGAAACAAGTGAAAGAGCGAAGAAGCCCAGTGCTCCGAATCCCAAGGCGCCGAGCAACTTCCAGACAATACTCGCGACGTTGACGATCTCAGGACGATCGGGGGTTGGCAGCACAGGTTTGGGGCCTGCAGTCACGGAATCAGCCTCACCGGCCGCCTGATCCTCTGGAGTCGACGTGACAGGTCCCGTGGGGTCGCGCTGCGGCCCCTCTCCTGGAAGACTGTCGTCTATGCGTTCTTTGCCAGTTGCCATAGTCGTTCCAGTTCCTCCTGAGATGCTGTCGAAATATCGACCTCCTGCTGTGTCGCGTACGCACGAACGCGTCCGTATCGGTCGCGGAACTTGTCAAATGAGTGCTGCAGTGCCTTGACGGGGTTCACGCCTGACAGCCGTGCGACGTTGAGCGCAGAAAAGAGCACGTCTCCCAGCTCCATAGCCAACGCACCTTCGTCCCTGGACGCAGCGTTCAGTTCCTCCCCCAGCTCGCGGGACTCTTCGAGCAGCTTGCCATGGGCCTGTTCCACCGATTCGAAATCAAATCCATCGCAACGGGCCGTCTCCTGGGACAACAAGGCATTTTCGATGGAGGAGAGCAGTTTTGCACTGTCGACGAAGTGCCTTTTCCGACCCTCCAGCACTTTGAGCTTCTGCCAGTTCTCCAGCACCTGGTCACTCGATGTCACCGACGTGGTGCCGAAAACGTGCGGATGCCTGAAGGTCAGCTTGTCGTCGATGGTCTGAATCACGTCACAGATGTCGAATCCGTCTTCGACGCGAGCGACCTCCGCCTGGATGAACACCTGCAGCAGAAGGTCCCCGAGCTCCTCCTGCAGATTCTCAGCGCTGCCTCTCTGAATGGCAAGAGCCACTTCATAGGATTCTTCGAGAAGTGAATCGAGCAATGACACGTGCGTCTGTTTGCGGTCCCAAGGGCACTTCTGGCGCAATTCGGCAACGAGCAGCCTGAACTCCTCAAGCGCAGTAAACTGGGTGCCAACGAGGGGCCAAAGGGCATCCCCCAGCTGTGACGCCTCGCGAGTCAGATCGCCTGTCTCGGCTGTCGAAGAGCGGGACACCCCAGGCAGCCGCCCAAGCAGTCCGTCAAGAATAGAAGCCGTCTCGATCGGGCACAGGCAGATAATCATGCCATAGTGGCGGCCTGCAAAACGTGTCCATGCCAGGAAGCCTATGGCCTCTGCGGGATCCAGCAAGCTTCGCGCCGAGATTGGCAGAAACCGGATGCTGGAGGCCGATGCACAGACCGGACCCTTCACCCCGGCCGGCACCGCCAGGGCGAAACGCTGTCCACTTTCGATCAGCGACTGCAGAGCAGAATCCTGCTCAGTGAGAATCCGTATCTCGTATCGTTCCATGCTGTCAGTGTACTGTTTCCGACCCCGAAAGCAAGGATGAAAGCAGTGAGAGCGGCTTCTGGCCAGCCTCCGTGGGAAGGACCACCGAGTCTCGCACAGTTCGGGCCTGGGCGACCTGGCCGACATGTGTGCGAAGGAATCTCGCGGCTGCCTCCTGACCAGCGAACTCCAGGACTATGGCATGGCCTGACTCTTTGACAGACCGCACGCCCAGCGGGATCAATGATAGTTCGAGGCGCTTCAGGGCAAAGATGCCCGACACTTCAGGAGGAAGAGCACCATATCGGTCCACAGTCCGTTCTTCGAGTGCCGTCAGGTCGTGCCCAGCAGCCCGTGAAAGAGCATTGTAGAGCGCCAGTCGCTCTCCCGAGTCAGCAACATAGGACTCCGGGATGAAGGCGGACATGCCAAGGATGATGACGGGCTTTGCCACAGGCTCCGTATACTGCCCCCGTGCTCTCATGATCTCCTCCTCGACCATCGAGAGGAACATGTGGTACCCGACGTCGGAGAATCGCCCGCTTTGTTTCACGCCCAGGACGTCACCGGCACCACGCAGCTCCAGGTCCTTGAGAGCGATTTGCAGGCCTGCCCCAAAGTCCACAGCCGAGGCAATGGCCTCGAGACGCTTGAAAGCCACCGACTCGCGTATGACGCCGCGAGAGTGGAAGATGTAGGCATACGCGTGACGCCCTGCTCGGCCCACCCTGCCACGCAGTTGATACAGCTGGGCAAGTCCAAGCCGCTCCCCTTCGTCGATGATGATCGTGTTGACATTGGGGAAATCGAGCCCTGCCTCGATGATCGTGGTCGACAGGAGGATATCGTACTTGCCTTCATAGAAGTCCAACATGATCTGTTCCAGAACTTCACTCCTCAACTGCCCGTGTGCGACGGCGATCCGAGCTTCCGGAAACAGTCGCGACAGCAGCGACAGCCGACCCTCTATGTCCATGATTCGGTTGTGGACAAAGTAGACCTGACCTTGGCGCCCCAGCTCCGCGCGGACAGCCCGCGTCAACTGCTCCTCGTCGAAGGGCATCAGGAAGGTTCTGATGGGATACCGACCCACCGGCGGCGTGTTGATGAGGGAGATGTCCCGGATACCCACGATCGACGATTCCAGCGTGCGCGGGATGGGTGTGGCACTGAGAGTCAACACGTCGACCTCGGCTTTCATCTTCTTGATCTTCTCCTTGTCCAGCACGCCAAAGAGCTGTTCCTCGTCGACAATCATCAGGCCGATGTCCCGGAAGTCCGCCGCCATGTTCAGGACCTTGTGTGTGCCGACGGCGATATCGACTCTGCCCTCGTACAGGAGCCTTCGGTCAGCCTTCAGCTCCCTGGAGCCTACCATGCGAGAGAACAGCGCCACTTTGTATCCAATCGGCTCGAACCGTTCCTCCAGGTTGCGGAAGTGCTGCATCGCCAGGATCGTCGTCGGAGCAACGACGGCAACTTGCTTGCCGTTTGCCACCGCTCGCGCCGCCGCACGTATGGCGACCTCGGTCTTCCCAAAGCCCACGTCGCCACAGACGAGGCGGTCCATCGGCTTGCCCTCCTCCATGTCACTAAGGACGTCCGCGATAGCCTTCGACTGATCCGGCGTCAACTCGTAGCCAAAAGCGTCGACGACCGGTACCTCCAACTCCGGATTCGGCTTGAATACATAGCCCGCGCGCGCATGACGTTTGGCTGCCGTCTCAAGCAATTCGTGGGCGATGCGCCGGGCATCTTCTGCAGCCTCCTTGCTCACCCGCTTCCACTTTCTCGATCCTGGTTCGTCAAGGGCTATCTCCGTCCGGTCCCCAACATACTTCTCGAGAAACCCGAGCCGTTCGACGGGAACGTGGAGCAGCGAGTGGTCCTTGTACTCCAGCGAAATATAATCCCGGGTGACCCCATCGACCGTCATGGCAGTCATGCCCCTGAACACACCGATGCCATAGTCCCGGTGAACCACATAGTCCCCTTCGTGCAGGTCCTCGAGACGCGAAATCGCCTGAGAGAAACGGGTCGTTTTCCTCGGGCTCATCGCGGACCTGGGGAACAGCTCCCTGTCCGTCAGAACCACGAATCCCCCTGCCGCAAACCCGGCCGACAAGGAACCTTTGACAACGGTAAGTCTCCGCATGACATCAGGGTCTTCGACCGTATCCATCACGAGATGCTGAGCCTTGTCAGGGTTCCATGACACAACGTCGATCGCCGTCTCTCGGGGAGCATGCAGCCCGAGGTACTCGCTGAACGAACCCGACAGCGTCAGTGGAGGCAGCTCGCGGGAAGCTGGCGTCACGGCGTCCTGGACTGAGGTGGCCGTGAGGAGAATCGACCGGGCGAAACCGCCCAGAGCGCGTCTGGCAGTCTGTTCCACCTGGTCGAGCGCGCTGGATGACGGGACGAAGCCAGTCTGGATGGTCCGGTCATAAAGTTCTCGTGCAGAATCAAAAATCTGGGTCAATTCAGCTTCGGGATCGACGTCGGCAAACAGTCCCACGGCGCGAGGCCCGAGCAAGCGCGCGAGGCCTCCGCATATGCGCTCTGGATCAACATACTGATAGAGAAAGTAGTTGACTCCCCGGCTGTTCGTGGTCGAAATGAAGGACTCCAGGTCCTCGAGAAACGCCGTGTCCTGGTCGGCGCTGTCCACACTCGTACGGTGCTCCTTTTTCCAGCCTTCCGCAGCCACAGCGGCAAAACTCTGACGTGCCTCCCGGTCCAGCACGACGGGATATGGCGGCAGGATTCCGACGGATGGCACGGGCTCAACCGATTGCTGCGTCACGGGGTCAAACAGCTTGATGCGGCTGATGGCATTGCCTTCGAGCACAATGCGCGCTGGGTACTCTCCGACCTGTGAGTACAAATCGAACACGTTGCCGCGCATGCTGAACTGGCTCATCTCCGTGACCGACGAAACCCCTTCGTACCCCATCTGCAGGAGCCGACGCGCCAGAGAGTGGGGGATGATGCGGTCCCCCACATTCAGTGTGGAAACAAGCTCTGTGAAATTGCGAGCGGGGATGGACGGGTCGATCAACCCCTGGACTGTCGTGAACACGACCGTCTCTGCATGAGCATAGATCTGATCGAGAGCTTTCGCTCGGGCGAACGACAGTGGACGCGAGTACTGGGTGTACTCCATAAGTTCGACGCCCAGCTCCGGCAGAACCACGAAGGGGCGCACGCCCAGGGTGGAGCTGGATACGCTGCGCACCATCGATGATAGCTCCTCCGCACGATCGACGCTTGGACAGATGACCACCAGGGGTCGAGGGCAGGCGGTCACAACCGCCGTCAGTAGCAGCTGCCGATATCCGCTCGAAGGACTGGAGACCGTCATAGATCCGGGTCGGTCCAGAAGCTGCGCGAATCTGGCAAACAGTTCCGGAGCACTGGCCCGTGCCTGCTGCAGGAGCAGGTCAAAGGAACCAAGTTGCATCAGTCCCTGACCACCTTGTGGTTGAACATGGCCTGCGCAGCCATCAGGCCGTCACAGACGATGGTTCGGACGACTGCCGGAGACTGCGCAATGACATCGATGATGGTTGGCCACTCGGATCTGGAGAATCGTGAAAGCACGAAATCAATGACCCCGTCCCTGCTGTGTGGCTTTTCGATGCCGACGCGGACTCGCACAAATCCCTTTCCACCACAGTTGTCCGCTATCGATCGAACCCCATTGTGACCTGCGGCCGTGGCGTTGAAGCTCACTCTGACCGCGCCGACCGGCAAGTCCATCTCGTCATGGATGACGATGAGGTTCTCCAGAGAAATGTTGCGTTCCTTCATCATTGGAGCGATAGCGACGCCCGAACTGTTCATGAAGGTCTGAGGCTTCACCAGGACTATCCGGACCGGTTCCGGCGCGTCACAGAGCACCAGGTCCACGGCGGCCCAGTGCGCCAGTCGATTATGGTTGAACCTGTGAACCTTGAATGAATGTGCAATAGCGTCAAGTGCCATGAAACCCACGTTATGCCGTGTCTCATCGTATTCGGAACCTGGGTTGCCCAGCCCTGCGATCATGATCGTTTTCACATATGGTATACTACTCGGGAGAGGCCCGATTTCAAGCTGTGAACGGTTGACAGGCGCCTCGATCACCGTATACTTTCTTGGCATTGGTCGGGTTCCCTAAGCGCCGAAAGGCCGCCTCGACCGAGCAATTCCTCGTGGAGGTAGTCTATGTACGCTGTTATTGAAGCAGCAGGAAGGCAGTATCGGGTTGAGCTCGGCGAGACCGTCAAGATGGAAAAAATCGCCAGCGAGCCCGGCACGCCGATCGTGTTCGACAAAGTCCTCGTCGTCACCACTGACGCCGGCACTCAAATCGGCAAGCCCTACGTTCTGGACGCGAAGGTGAGCGGTACAATCGTTCGTACCACGCGCGACCGCAAGGTCCGCGTCTTCACCTACAAGAACAAGACGACGCACAAGAAGCTCATAGGGCACAGACAGACATCGACCTACGTGAAGATCACGGAGATCGGGTAAGAGGGGTGGTGAACAATGGCACACAAGAAAGCAGGCGGTAAGTCACGTAACGGGCGCGACAGCAACCCGCAGTACCTCGGCGTCAAGCTATATGATGGCCAAGTTGTTCGGCCAGGCAACATCATCGTGCGTCAGCGCGGGGAGCACTTCAAACCCGGCAATGGTGTCATGATGGGCCGAGACTATACCTTGTTCGCCGTCGTCGACGGAACAGTGAAGTTCGAGTCACTCAAGACGGTGAAGCGCGTTCACGTGCTTCCCATTCCTGAGCAGGCGAACTAGCACCGACAAGGAGCGTTTCCATTAGAGACTCAGCTGACCGCATTCTCGATGAGGTCATCGTCCGAGTCACCTCGGGACACGGCGGAAACGGAGCAATGAGCTTCCGCCGTGAAAAGTATGTGGAGAAAGGCGGGCCGGACGG
>JAPLGH010000032.1 GCA_026390285.1 Caldisericota bacterium | reverse complement strand
CAAGTATGGGTTCGACGTCAAACGCATAGCAGCCAAGTTCGGCGGGGGAGGTCATCTGCTCGCCGCAGGCTGCACCATCAGGAGCGGGCTCGGCGAAGCCGAAGCGCTTGTCCTCGCCGAGCTGGACAGATACCTGGGACCTTCTAGAACTTGAAACTCGTGCTGATGTCGTAGACTACCGGCACGTGGTACATGGTATCACCGGTAAGCATCTTGACGATTGCGAGTGCGGAAATGAGTCCTGGCAGGAACCAGAACCACCCAGCCACGAACCTGATGAGCGGGATGCGGCCCAGAACTGCGAGAATGACTTCCAGGATTAGCACGACGAGTCCCTGCGCCAGATGCAGGCGGAAGAACTCGTTCTTCTTATTGGATAGTAGCGCGATGATCCAGAGGATGCCCAGATAGCACAGGATTCCAAAGACGAGATCGTTCTTGACAGTTTCATTTGTCTGCTGTTCCATAGTCGTCCACCCCCACACCAGGATATCAGCATGCTAGATGATGCTGACGCCGTGTCAAGGATTCGTGGCTCTGATCAGCTCTGATGTCGGGCAGGGATTCAGATACTCCTGGATGCCGCATGCATGGCAACCCGTCTCACGGCACGTCGGAAGACGCTCACCCTTCCGTGCGGACTCATATTCTTGACGCAGGAAGTCCATGGATACTCCTGCATCGATCACCTGCCAGGGCAGCTCGCTCTCAAAGGGAATGCTGCGGTACAGGAAGTCCGCGGGATCGACCTTTGATGAGGCGATAGCTCGCTGCCACACGTCAAACCTGAACGACTCGCGCCAGGCGTCGAACTTGGCGCCGGCTCTCCAGGCGGTCTCGATGACGCTGCCGACTCTACGGTCGCCGCGGCTCAGGAATCCCTCGAGGAAGGAGATGCGCGGGTCACCAAACTCGATATGGAGCTTGCCCTTGATGGCCCTGAAGCCCTTGCGGAGGTGATCGATCTTGGCATCGTAGGACTGAGGTGTATCCTGGGCGCACCACTGAAAAGGAGTATCAGGGCGAGGCACGAACGGGTTGATGCTGAGATTGATGGCGATGTCCCTGCGAAAACCTTTGCCAAACGTGGTGATGCGGCTCACCAGGTCGACCATGGCGTCGAGATCCTCATCCGTCTCCGTTGGAAGGCCGAACATGAAGTAGAACTTGACGAGATGCCAACCCTTTCCAAAGACCGTTCGGAGCGTTTCGAAAATCGATTCCTCTGTGATGTTTTTGTTGATGACATCGCGGAGGCGCTGGCTGCCGGCTTCGATGGCAAACGTCAAGGAGCCTTCGCGATCCTGCTTGATCTCGTCGGCAAGATAGCCGGGAAAATTCTCCATGCGGAGTGACGGGAACGAAATGGATACCTTGTGTTCCTCCCGGTAGGCACGGACGAGCTTGACCAGTCCGGGCAGGTCACTATAGTCGGTGCTGCTTAGAGACAGCAATCCAACCTCTTCGTAGCCCGTGTTGGCGACGAGTTGCTCAAGCTGCTGCTGGATGGATGCCAGGGACCGCTCTCGAGTAGGGCGGTAGGAAATGCCGGCCTCGCAGAAGCGACAGCCTCGCACGCATCCCCGGAAGAGTTCGATGACGCCCCGGTCATGGACAAGTTCGCGATACGGGACAATCGGATTGACCGGGGCGAATGCATCGTCGAGGCTCTCGACAATGCGCTTGCGGACAGTCGCAGGGGTTCCCGATGAAGAGGGTTCGGCGACAACGTATGGTGCAGCGCCAAGGGCCGGGCGTGTCTTGTACAGAGACGGGACATAAACCCCCTCTACCTCATGTGCTAGTGTCTCCAGCGCAAGAGACCGGCCTGATCCTGCTGCGCGCGACGCAGCAAGGCTCCGCACAATTTCCGGGAAGAGGTCTTCGCCATCGCCGATCCCGAATACGTCCACGAAGGCGGACATGGGTTCAGGGTTGAACGTGCAGCTACCACCAGCTATGATGATCGGCCAGTCGCTCCGGTCCTCCGAGCGTATCGGGAGCCTGGCCAGGTCGAGCATGTTGAGCAGGTTGGTATAGGTGAGTTCCGTCCCGAGACTAAAGGCGATCACATCGAACGAGCCTAGCGGCTGGCGACTTTCGAGAGAGAACAAAGGGACCTGGTGCCGTCTGAGCCATGCCTCGAGATCGTGAAACGGGGCGAACGCGCGTTCCACGACGACGTTGTCGATGGCGTTCAGCAGATGATAGAGAATCTGGATGCCGTGAGACGACATGCCGACCTCATACAGGTCCGGGTAGCTGAGTGCAACGCGAAAGCGACCCCCCCAGTCCTTGTGGACAGCATTGAGCTCATTGCCTGCGTATCGCGAGGGGCCCTCGAAGCGTTCGAGAGAGTGCATGTCCATACTAGAACCTCAATTCGTCGCGGGTGCGGTAGATGCTGACGACGATGGAAGCGGCCATAACCTGCGTGAGCAGAGACGACCCGCCATAGCTGATAACCGGCAGGGGGATGCCGGTGACGGGCGAAAGCCCGATGGTCATGCCCATATTCACGGCAGCTTGCAGGAACCACAT
>JAPLGH010000066.1 GCA_026390285.1 Caldisericota bacterium | reverse complement strand
TCCGCACACTCGACCAGAGTCGCGAAACCACGGATGTTGAGGAGAAGCATAGAGTCTTTGCCGTGGTCGAACCTCTCCCGGAGGAGTCTCATAGTGGCTGCAAGGAGAATTCCCGATGGTCCAGACTGTCTCTGGACGGGATCGGCCTGACTGCGAAGAACGAAGATTGCAGATTTGCCGGCAGGGTTCTCAACGACTGACGCCAGCGCCGTATCTGTCGGGACGCCACATGCATCCAGTACCGAGAGGGTTGGCGCACTGACGCCGGCCAGACAGGGGATGCGGCGCTCCTTGCTGATGTGGGCTGCGACGCTCAGGAGACTCCTGAGAGAGAAGCGTTGCCAGAAGAAGGGCCACTCGCCGGGAATCCCGAGGTCCACGGCGACAAGCGTGATCTCAGGAAGGATCAACGACGACAACTGGCGGGTGCTCAACCAGACAGTCGAGTGACGATCGCCACGAAAGCGTCTGGCTCCAGGTGAAGGCCAGCGAGCAACTGGAATGTGCCATTGCTGGGACAGGAGTTCTTCATGGAGACTTGCGAGAACGTCTGAGCTGACGATGAGGGCAACGCTGCCCCCCTCCGCGATTGCTGCCTCTATTGCTGGGCGAAACCGGGCTGCTCGCTCTGCAAACGATCCCACAACGAGCTCTGGCTCGCGCCGGTTGCCCCGCGCAGGGCGGTCCCCTGGCTCAATGTCGGCCAACGTGCGGTCGACAATGAATCCCTGCTGATACAGCTTGCGCCTTACAGGCGTGGAGAGTTTCCAGAGTGTGCTGTGGAGATGAGCAGTGGTTTCAGTATTGGAAAGCACTTGCCGCAAAGGAACGGTTCTTGCGGAAAATACAGGGTCTCGGGCGGCCATTACCTGTAGATTGTGGAGAAGCAGAGCCGGTTCCGGCCCAGAGAGGCGAGCCTTGCTGCGGTCGTGCCCTTGGGATTCCTGAAGGAAGCGGACAATTGCCAGGGCATCATCCCAGCCAAGGACCTCCCGCTCGAGGGAACGCTGAAGTGTTGCCACTTCGGACCCAAGCTTCGGGTAGACGCTAGGAGCCGAGCACACACTCAGCGCGGGCAGAGGAAGGCCTCCGGTCTCGAACCATGGACTCTCGGCACCAGAAGTGGAAACCAGCAGGGCTGGGGCGACATCATGCAGAAAAGGAACCAGAAACCATGTCCCTGGTTGCACAACAGCGTCTCCGATCGAACCAAGATCATACGAGAGGAGATTCCGCGAGAATGGACCTCTCTGAGACAGAACGGCGAAACTGCCGACCACGGGCTAGATCTTGAGCCAGTTCTTAAGTTCTCGAACCAAGTCAAGCTCTTCCCAGCTGAATCCCGGACGTCCAAAGTGACCGTGCATGGACGTCTGGCGGTAGATGGGCTTGCGAAGGCCGAGATGATCGATGATGGCAGTGGGTGTCATATCGATGTTCTTGGCCAGGATTTCTCGTACAATTGACTCGGGAAGAACCCCGGTGCCTTCGAAGGACAGCTCGAACGAAGCGGGATCCTTCTGACCTATGATATAGGCCACCTGCGTCAGGCATCGGTGGGCAATACCGGCCGCTACAATATTCTTCGCGAGATATCGCATGAGATAGGTAGCCGATCGGTCCACTTTTGTGGGGTCTTTGCCAGAGAAGGCTCCCCCACCGTGCGGTATACGTCCTCCATAGGTGTCGATGCCCAACTTGCGACCCGTCATACCCGTATCGGACTGTGGCCCGCCCACGACAAACTTGCCGGTTGGGTTCACGAAAATCATGGTCTTGCTGCCGAGAAGGTCAGAAGGCAATGATGGGCGCACGATCTTTTCGATGATCTCCTCACGGGCATCATCTGACATTCGCGCCGGATTGTCTGCATCAAGAACGGTATCGAGGTGCTGAGAGGACAGAACAACAGAACGCAGAAACACGGGTTTGTCGCCATCATATTCCAAGGTCACCTGGCTCTTGCCATCCGGGCCCAGGTAGTCAAGGATATTCTGCTGCCGGACTTCCTCGTGTCGCATCGTGAGCCTGCGCGCCAGCTCGTATGGCAGGGGCATATATGCCGGCGTCTCATCTGTGGCGTAACCATACATGATGCCCTGGTCCCCTGCGCCTCCTGCGTCGACACCCTGAGCAATATCTGGAGACTGTCGGCCAATTGCGCTGACAACTGCACAGGTCTTGGCATCGAAGCCGTATTTCGGATGATTGTAGCCAATGCTGTCGATGGTCGACCGGACGACGCCGTCGACGTCGACGAACGCGTTGGTCGTTATCTCTCCTCCAACGACAACCAGGCCGTGCGTGACAAACGTCTCACAGGCAACACGGCTGTAGCGATCTTTCGTCAGCAGTTCATCCAGGATGGCGTCGGATATCTGGTCGGCGACCTTGTCGGGATGTCCGATCGTCACAAATTCCACAGTCTGACTGGTACGCATGCTCTTGTCCATGGGTCCCTCCTTTCAAAAGGTGCTGACACCCCGCACGCTCCTACGGGGTGGTTGGCACTTCATCGCAAGGTATCGGATTTCCGGATACGCTAGCGCTTAGGCTTGACTTCCTTGAACGCTGGGTCGGCAGCAT
>JAPLGH010000044.1 GCA_026390285.1 Caldisericota bacterium | reverse complement strand
GACATCGCTGGTCCTCACGCTCCAGAATACCGGGACCACGCCGGTGACGTTCGCCATCATTCCTGGGGCTTCGTGGCTGGTCGATGTCTCCCCCACCTCAGGAAGCATACCGGTCAGCGGAAGTCAGCGCATCAACATCGGGGTTCAGCGGACCGGCGTGCCGGCGGGGACGTACGAGAGTCTCGTCCGGGTCACCTGTTCCACGGGCAGCATGAATATCCCTGCGCAGATGCGCGTCGGAATGATCCAGGGTATCGACGTGTCACGGTGGCAGGGCACTAATCAAGCGGGGGGCCCCGTCGACTGGGGAGCCGTTCGCAGTATGGGTTTCCAGTTTGCCTATGTCAAGGCGACCGAAGGACTGAGCATCACGGACCCCTTCATGAACGTGCTGGCACCTGGTGCACGTTCCGCCGGGCTGTTGACAGGTGTCTATCACATCTGCTGGCCGGCTGACAACACCGCCGCAGAAGAGGCAGCCTACTTCCTGAAGGTTGCTGGACAGTTCGTCAGTCCAGGATTTCTCGTCCCCGTGCTTGACATCGAGCCACGGTACAATATCCATGGCGCGGCGATGGTGCGCTGGATCGACGAATGGTCCGGCATCGTACGTGGAGCCACTGGGGCCAACCCTCTCATCTATTGCAGCGCGTCGGTCGCAGCAGATCTCCACAAGGGTGACCCGACCATCGATGGGCGCTATCATCTCTGGCTAGCGGGCTATGCCCCCTCTGCCCAGCCAAACACGGGTGGGTGGGGCTCGTGGGCATTCTGGCAGTATTCTGACAGTGGGACCGTTGCGGGCATCGAAGGGCACAGCGTCGACCTGGATTGGTTCAACGGCAACGAGCAGAGTCTGGCGCAGTACGTCATTGGTGGGGTCACTCCCGTGTCACACACACTGCTCTCTGCCGTGATGGGCAACGGCCTGCTGAGCGTGGAGCCACAGAAGACATCGTATCCTGCAGGGAGTACAGTGACCTTCACGGCAAGGCCGGCTCCCGGGTGGGAGTTCACGGGATGGAGCGGCAGCGTCACCGGCACAGCCAATCCGCTCGCGCTCACCATGGATGACAACAAGTCTGTCCTGGCGACGTTTGAGAAATCCGTCGACCCGAATCAGCATATCATCACACTTTGCGTGGGCAGCACGGTCGCTCATCTGGATGGCCAAGTGGTGACTCTGGACACTCCTCCCGTCATCGTTAGCGGTCGAACGCTGGTCCCATTGCGGGCAATCATCGAGGGTCTGGGCGGCGCAATAACGTGGGTCCCCGAGACGCGCAGTGTGGAAGTGCAGTTCAACGGCACGACCCTGCTGCTTCAGATCGGCAATCGGACAGCCGTCGTGAACGGCGAGGCGGTTACCTTGGACGTTCCAGCTGCCATCATGAATGGCAGGACCCTGCTGCCGGTGCGTTTCGTCAGTGAGCACCTTGGTTCAGACGTGCAGTGGGAGGAACTCACGAAGACGGTCACCATCACCGTCAGTAGCATGATCGCCTCCGCAGGAGTGTCAAACCCGCAGTAGGCGCCTGCCTGGGCTGCGAGGCCGCACCATTCCGCAGTGAGTCTGGGCTCGAGGACTTCTCCTAATGCCACTGATACGTTCCCATCAGCTCTCCCCGGGAAAGGACGTGCCCCAGCATCGCGTTATCCAGCTGTGCACGTGTGGCCGACGGCGATAGAATCAGCCTGATGTCCAGTGCGTAGACCCGGAAGTAGTACCGGTGGGCGTTGCCGCGAGGTGGCATGGGACCATGATAGCCGGGCGTTCCGGCGCTTGTGGGTCCCTGCGTCGACCCGTCGGGCAGGGATGCGTCCAGGGGTACGCCCCGTGCCAGCCCCGTCGATGTGACGGGGATATTCCACCTGGTCCAGTGAACCCAGGTGCCGCCTGGCGCATCGGGGTCTTCACAGACAAGGGCGAAGCTGACAGCGCCAGCTGGAACGCCATTCCATGAGAGGTCCGGCGAGATGTCGTCGGCCTGTCCCGTATACGTGACCGGGATGGGCTGGCCAGCCGAAAACGCAGTACTCGTGACCGTGATTCCCATAGGTGCCTCCTGTATGTCCGTCGACGTCGCCCGGCATCCCGCGCCGCATGTAGCTAGGATGACGAGCATACATGTCAGAAACAGTCTTGATGTCCTTCTCACCGATCCTCTGCCTCACGTGCTACAGATTCCACTGTTGCAGTCCACCCAAATGGCGAGTGGCTGGGCTCCTGCTTGTCAGTATAGGTCGTGCCCCGCGCGGGGCAACGCCCAGCACAAAGGCTCCGGCGGTCATCCGCCGGAGCCTCATCTTTATCGATCGTGTTCTGCTGCAGTCTGAGTTACGGTGCGAGCTTGATGGTAACGACCACGGTCACCTTGCGAGCAGCCGGGGCAGTTCCATCTGGGCGCAGCCCGTCGACTGGGACGATAGCAGTCAGGATGTCTCCCACCTTGCGGATGGTGACGGCTGACGTGCCGTCAGAGAATAGTGGGATGGTCTTCGACTTGAGGACGATGGTGCGGTTGAGCCGGTTCGCGCTTGCGACCGTGTGTGGGGTTGAAGCTTCGAGGATGTAGAGGTACGCCCAGTGGTTGGCAGCAACATCCGGCCAACGCACGTCTTCACTCAGTCCTGTGACCTGCGAAGAGGAACTGATCTCACGGCCGAGTGCGCGGTCGGCGATTGCGGTGAACTCTGAACGAAGGATGTGAGCGTCCGGCTTGTATGTTCCGTCCGGATACCCGGTGATGAGCCCATACTTCTGCATGGACTCGATGTAGCCGAGTGCCCAATGGGTTGCAGGCACGTCGCTGAAGGAAGATGACAGAAGGTTGTGGAAAGGCTCGACCTTCAGCATCCGGAGGAGAACAGCGGCTGCCTCGGCACGGGTGATGAATGCATCAGGTCTGAATGTTCCTGAAACGTCGCCTTCCATGATGCCTTCGTCAACCATGATCTGGATATACCCTGCTGCCCAATGAGTCGCAGGGACATCCGGGAACGAAGGAGTGGTGCTGGACCAGCCGAGCCCAAGGGCGCGGGACAGAGCCGTAGCCACTTCTGCCCGGGAAACGTTGCGTTCCGGCTTGAACATGCCGTCAGGGTAACCGACGAGGAAGGTGTGATGGTAGACCTCGTCGGACACGATGCTATCGACGGCTGTCAGTGTCTGGGAGACGGAGCCCGCCTTGCCGGTGGAATCAGTGACCGTGACGCCGACCGTGTAGGTGCCTGCGGCGGCGTACAGGTGACGAACGACCAGCCGACGGTCTACTGATATGCCGGTGACCGCTGACGTTCCATCACCGAAGTTGACAGACCAGGTGAACGGAGCCGTACCGTCGATCCAGCTCTCATCGACCGCGATCTCGCTTGTGCGGAAGATCTGGAGCGGGAGAGCAAGCGCATTGAGGTGGAGTCCGACTGGAGGCGTGACTGGGTTCAAAACCACGCTCGCCGTATTGTTGGCCAGAATCGTGTCGGTCTGCTCAGCAGTGACGGTGGCGGTGTTCGTGATCGCTCCTGTCTGGGTGACGGTGGCGGTAATGCTCAGGACGGCGTTTGCACCATTCGTCAGTGTGCCAACCGTCCATACGTGGGTCGTGCTATTGTACGCGCCGATCGGCGTGGACAACATGTAGGTGAGACCCGCATACAGGGTGTCAGCGACGCTGACGTTGGTGGCGGCGTCGGGGCCATGGTTGGTGGCGGTGATGGTAAAGATGACGGTACTTCCCACAAGCGGCGTCGCGTTGTCGACCGTCTTGGTGATGCCGAGGTCGGCCGTCGCAGGTGAGTTGATGGCGAATGTCGCCGTAACATTGACGTTTGCATCCACGCCGATGTCAGTCCTGTGAGCGTTGAGGAACCCATCGCTCCACTGGACGAAGTGATACCCTGCGTTTGGAACGGCCGTTACGGCTGTACCGCTGGCACCATAGTTCACAGTCTGCGGAGTCGTACCTGTGATCGTGCCGTTCGCACCTGCTGTGTAGGTCAGGGTGAAGGGGTTGTATACCGTGACGACATACGCCTGGGTCGATGCGTCAGCCGCTGCTACTGTATAGACGACCGGGGTGGTGAAGTCATGAGCCACTCCAGAAGCTGGACTGACTAATGCGCCGGTGATCGTGATGGTCGGCACGAGAGCAGTGACGACCGCGCCAAACGGTACCGTCAAGGCAACTGTATGAAGGGTTTCGTTGACGACGCCGATCACCGCCGGGCTCAATGCGTTGAAGTTGAACGCGGTGATGGTTTTGGAGCCAAGGTTAGCAGCAACAGTTACAGTGACGGTATAGGGTTGGGTCGATGCGTCAGCCGCTGCTACTGTATAGACGACCGGGGTGGTGAAGTCATGAGCCACTCCAGAAG
>JAPLGH010000031.1 GCA_026390285.1 Caldisericota bacterium | reverse complement strand
GCGGTACTTCGAAAAGGACGGCAGGAGGTACTGCCATATTATCGACCCATCGACGGGATATCCTGCGGCCCTCAATCAGAGTGCCACAGTCATCTCTGCGATACAACCCATGCACGGAGCCATGGGCGACGCTCTCGGCAACGTTTTCTTCTGTTCGTCAGCCGAGGCTCAGCGTATGCTCTTCCAGGGAATACAGGAGCAGGGAGTCGTCGGGATTGTCGTTGTCGACGCCGCCGGAACACGGTCCACGCTGGGGCAGATCACGTTTGTGCCCACAACTGCTCAATGAAGCGGAGTGACCGCATCACGGCGGTCGTCATTCTCGTCGCCGCAGTACTGGTCATGGTCTCCTGGATCGTCAGTCACCATACACCCGGCGTCCTGGCAGTTGTTCGCATAGACGGCAAGGTGGCCGCGACGGTGGATCTGACGTCGCGCGATCCCCAAACGCTACACGTCACGGGAGCACTTGGACCGCTCGTCATTGTAGCCGATGGCACTGGCTCCATCAGGGTCACGGAATCGACCTGCCGCGATCAGGTCTGCGTGCGTACCGTTCCAGCGCGGAGTCCCGGCGACCAGATCATCTGCGTTCCCAACCACATGGTCATTACCGTCGAAGGAAAAGGAGCCGGCATTGACGCTCTCGCTCACTAGGAAGAACCGGACAACGCAGGCTACCCTTCGATTTGCGTTGTTGGCCGCCGTCGCTATCGTCATCAACTACTTCGATCCCCCGCTGCCGTTCCTGCCCGGCGCCAAGCTGGGCCTCTCTCAGATAAGCACGATGCTATGCCTGGAGATGTACGGAGCGCTCCCAAGCATTGCGCTTGTCGTCTTGCGAGTGCTGGCCACCGGTATCATGAAGGGGAATCTGATGACCATCACGTCACTGCTCTCCTTCGGTGGCAGTCTCGGCGCAGTTGTCGTCATGGTCCTCCTGAAAAAGGCGTTTGGGAAGCACATCGGATTGCCAACCGTAAGCACCATGGGGGGCATCTGCAACAATGTATCGCAATACCTCCTCTTGTTGATTACCAATACTGTGGGTACACTATGGTATTATCTGCCGGTGCTGGTGGTGGCGGGCGGAGCGGCCGGGTACCTGATCGGTGGTGTTTCGCTTGCCGTCCTGTCTCGACTCGACCGGGCCCTTCATGGCAGTGGTACTATGGAGCAGGGGTGAGAAGAAAAGAACGAACGATGTCGATAGCTTTTGTGATTGCGGGAGCCATCCTCGGATCCGTGCTCGGCGAGGTGCTGGGCGCGTATTACCCCTTCATGAGAGCGGGGCTCCATTTCGGCATTCCCGAATTCACTCTCCAGCTTGGTTTCATGGAACTGCGGTTAGGATTCACGCTCAACATGAACCTGGGAACTGCCGGGCTTGCACTGCTTTTTCTCTTCTTCTCGACACTCGTATGAATATCTACCTGGCTTCGAATTCACCGCGCAGGGCTCACATGCTCGCCGAATGGGGCATACCGTTTGCGATCGTGACAGCCGACACTGACGAAGTCATGACAGACGCTTCACCTGAGGACTGTGCGGCGCAAAACGCACTGGCAAAGGCAAGATGCGGAAGTGAACATGTGGACGCTGGGTTGGTCGTTGGCGCCGATACTGTCGTCGCCTGCGACGGCCGAATCCTGGGAAAGCCGCTTGACGAAGGTCAGGCCCGCGACATGCTTGAACTGCTCGAAGGAAGGGAACATCGCGTTATCACTGCCATGGCCGCTGTGCTCATGCCCGAAAGGACGGAAGCTGCCAGAATATCCATAACGCGTGTCTTCATGAGGCACCTGGGCGAGCATGAGCGAGAAGCCTACTTGAGCAACCCCGAGTATCGGGACAAGGCTGGGGCGTACGCCGTTCAGGGACTGGCAGCAAGTTTCATCGAACGAACTGATGGGCCGATGGACACGATCGTCGGTTTCACGATGGGCGATTTCTATGCACTCTGTACTGAGTTGCATGTTGATGTGAGGAGGTAAGTCGTGGCATTTTTCTCAAGAGACCTGGCAATAGACCTTGGTACTGCGAACACGGTCGTCTACGTCAAGAACAAGGGTGTCGTCATCCGCGAGCCTACTATTGTGGCGACTGATGCCAAGACCGGGACTGTGCTTGCCGTTGGCAACGACGCCAAGAAGATGGCGGGGCGCACGCCCCAGTCGATTACCGTGACACGTCCTCTGAGGGACGGTGTCATTGCGGACTTCACGGTAACCGAGAAGCTCCTTGAATACTTCATCCGAAAAGCATCTGGAACAGGTCTCTTTGCCCGTCCACGCGTGCTTGTCGGAATCCCGTGCGGCATCACCCAGGTCGAGATGAAGGCCGTCATTGACGCTGCGCTCAACGCTGGGGCACGGGAGGCGAAGCTTATTCAGGAACCCATGGCGGCGGCCATCGGCGCCGACCTCCCCGTCGCTGAGGCTCGCGGAGTCATGATCGTCGACGTCGGCGGTGGTACGGCCGAGGTCGCGGTTATCTCGATGAAGGGGATCGTTACATCACGATCACTGCGTATTGCAGGCGACGAGATGACAGAAGCCATCGCGACGCACATCCGCCGCCGCTACAACCTCCTCATCGGGGACGTGACGGCAGAGGAAGTCAAGCTCGCCATCGGCTCCGCATACCCACTCGAGAGCGAGAAAACTTATGAAGTGCGTGGCAGAGATCTCATCAACGGCCTGCCAAAATCGGTCGAAGTTACGAGCGAGGAGATTCGTGATGCGCTCAAGGAACCGCTGGAGCAGATTCTTGCGACCATAAAGTCGGCTCTCGAGCTCACTCCGCCTGAACTGTCGGCGGACATCATCGACAGCGGCATCATGCTGTCGGGTGGTGGCGCTCTCATCATGGGCTTTGACAAGTTCATCTCCACCCGTACAGGTATTCTCGTCAGCATTGCGGAGGATCCACTGCTGTGCGTCGCCAAGGGCGCAGGCAAGGTCCTCGAGAACTACGATGCCCTGCACGAGGTCCTGATATAGCGAATGCCCGGTCCGGTCCGGAAGCTTAGCCGCAGGTCCACTAGCCTGCTCTTCATAGCGCTTTTTCTTGCGCTGGCAACCATCATCGGACTGGCATCCTATGGGGTTACACTCGGGGGGCTTGTGCTAAGCGGAGCTCAACGTGTTACGCGGACGCTCAGCCGAGCCGTCGCGACAGCAGCGGACAGTGTGGCCGGCTACGGCCGTGCTTTGCTGTTTGCCCGAGGCATCTACGCCGAAAACGAAACTCTCCGCAGTGAGAACCAGTACCTCGATGCCCGACTTCGCCTCGCTCTCGACAATCATGACGAACTGGAACGGTTGCAAGCGCAGTTGGCGGTCCAACAACGGCTCCCAGTGAAGTCTGTCCTTGCGCAAGTAACGGGAAGAGCAACGGGCGTGCGCTCCATGGACGTCTTCATCGATCATGGAACGGCCCTCGGCATAGCCGACGGTGCTGGAGTGTTTGTCGCGGATTTCACTGGCCAGGCCTATGTGTTTGGCAAGGTCCGGGACGCTTTTACGTCCAATGCTACCGTGATCCCGCTGCTCGACAGCAGGTGTGTCATTTCCGGCATCAACCGTCGCACCGGGGAGGACGTGCTCGTCAAGGGTGTGGACGGAGAGTACTGTGAACTCTCCTACATCTCACCGCTGCCCCAGTTTCAGTCGGGCGACATCGTGGTCACGTCCAGCAGCTCGGCAACCTTTCCTCCCAACATTCCCATTGGCTGGGTCGATACGCTGACCATCGATACCACCACACGGCTTGTTCTGCGCCCTTTCGCAGACGTCTGGGCGGCACGCTACCTTCTGGTGATGCAAGGGTCGAAATGAACCTGAACCGACAGTACGCTATCCTGGCAGGGGTCCTGGTCATGGAAACGTTCGTGTTTGCTTTGCTCTGTGGTGTTGCGCTGCACATCCCGGGAGCAGGAGCCTTTGGCTTCCTTCTGGCTGCGGCTGTCGTTTTTACCTACAGCGTGCGTCATCCCACTCCCTTTGGTGTGGCTGCCGGACTCTTCAATGTGCTCCTGCTCTCGTACTTCAGCCAGGCACTGGAGCTGCCCACTGCCCTGCTCCTGCTGCTGGTCACAGGTACCTCGCCGTACATCGAGCAACTTGCACCTGGTCTGGCCCGTGTGACTTTTGCGGGCGCCTACGTGGCTACGGTACTAGTTCTTGCCCTCTTCACCAGGGGCAACACTGCCCCCGGTCTCGTGCCCCTCGTGTGGTATTGCGCAACAGCAGCTATAACGGGATTGGTTGGGTCACGCTTTCTGGTCAGGCGTTCGCCGTTGGAGCAGAATCGTGGATAAGCTTCAACAGTCCCGACAGACGCGACGGTTCCTTGCAGTCACCGTTTTCTTCACGCTGATCCTCCTGGGCATTGTGGCCCGCCTCTATTTTTTGCAAGTCGTCAAAGGCAGCTACTATGCAGGGGTCGCAGAGGACAACCGCCTTCGTATCATCAGCACTGATGCTCCACGCGGGGAAATCCGCGACAGGAACGGGGTTGTTCTCGCGACCGACATCCCCTCGTTCGACATTGTCGTGACAACCTACGACCTGCAGAACTCCGACCAGGAGCTGGGCGTCGTCGCCACGCTGACAGGCATGAAGCTTCAGACACTCAAGGACACAGTAGAGAAGGCCGGGGTTGGGCCCTTCACGCCGATCACCGTTGCCCGCAACGTGAGCAAGTCCGCTGCATTGAAGCTTGCGGAACAGGAACCGGACCTCCCCGGTATCCAGCTCGTCATGTCGACCAAGAGATCCTATCCTCTCGGGAGTCTGGCAGCACACGTCCTTGGGTATACCGGTGAAATAGGCAGCACTGAACTGCAGGAGCTGCGAGCTGACGGCTATGTCATGAAGGACACGATCGGCAAGGACGGCGTCGAGTTGCAGTACGAGTCACTGCTCCGCGGTCAGAAGAGTCAGAAACTCATCGAAGTCGATGCCGGCGGCAAAGCCGTGAAAACGCTGCAGGAGAAGCCCGCTGTGCCTGGAAAGAGTATCGTGCTGACCATCGATTCCCGTCTGCAGAAGACGTGCGAGGAGCTTCTCGGAGACAACGAGGGCGCAGCGATCATGATGGATCCACGCAATGGCGACCTCCTTGCGCTGGCAAGCGCCCCCACGTTCGACCCCAACAAGTTCATCTCCGGGGTCTCAAGCGAGGACTGGAAGACTTGGTCCGCCAAAGGATCTCTGTTTGACCGGGCAATTGCAGGCTCGCTCCCTCCGGCGAGCACGTTCAAAGTCGTCACGGGAACGGCAGGACTTGAAACGCGCACCGTAACGGATCGAAGCATCATATACTGTGGTGGAGGACTGACGGTCGGCGGACGGCTGTTCAAGTGCTGGATCTGGCCAGGTGGACATGGTAACGAAGACATCTACAAGGCGTATGCCGATTCCTGTGACACCTACTTCTGGACCGTCGCTCGCCTGGTCGGCGTCGAGTCGATGGATACTTATGCGCACAAATTCGGCATCGACAAGCCCACGGGCATCGACCTTCCTGGCGAGACGACTGGTTTCTACCCGACACCACAGTGGAAGCTCGGCAAGTTCAAGGAACCCTGGTATGAGGGAGATACCATGAACATGGGCATTGGCCAGGGGTATGTGCTGGAGACTCCTATTCGCAACATCTCCATCTACAGTTCGATCGCGATGAACGGGACCCTTTGGCGCCCTCACCTCCTGAAGGCTTCAATCGACCCCGTCAGCAAAGCGGAGACGCAGACGACGCCAGTCGTTCAGGACACGCTAGGCGTCAGCGCCACCACACTGGCGATCGTAAAGAAGGGACTCAATCTCGTTTCGAAGACCGGAGGGACCTCACGCATTCAAGTCGGGAACATCGAAATCTGCGCAAAGACCGGCACGGCCGAAACCGGTACGCCGAATCTGTACCATACGTGGATGCTGGCATTCGCACCGATGGACAATCCCCAGGTAGCGGTCCTTCTCATGTTCGAGAATTCACCCTACCAGCGCAGTACTAGTATGACTCCGCTCGTTCACGACATGTTGCAGCAGTACTTTGATCTGTACGGAGGGAAAAATGGCATCAACTAGTCCAACGAACATCGTCGTGTTCAAGGGGAACCAAACGGAAATTCTGGCTCTCGTCAACCCAAAGGCAAAGTGGAAGGAAGCTGAGCGCATGCTCGTTATCCAGGCGACTGCCCAGCATCAGATCCTTCCCCAGCTCAAGCTCAACGTTGACCTTCAGAACCGGGCATGCGGCCTCAAGACTCTAGCCAAGCTGGAGAAGGACCTGCGGAGAGCCGTCGGCGACAACCTCGCCATAGGCAACTACCGCGTACGGGAGTCAAAGAAGGGTGCCACTCCATCTGAGTCGGCTTTGATCATCGCTCGTGACCTGACCAAAGGTGAAATTATCCAGACAACCAAGGACGTTGTCGTCATAGGTTCTGTCCTGGAGGGATCGCGTATCGAAACGATGCGTTCGTGTTTCGTGTTCGGTGCCATCCGGGGAGCCGTCCTGGCCGGTACCCGGGGAACCCAGAGCGCTATCATTACGTGCCTCGAGGTCACCGGCGGCGCTTCACTTTCCATAGGCGACGCAAGTGCCGTCCTTCATCTGGCCCCGGCTGGCATGCGAGGTCACTACTACGTGGCGAGTGCCACCCAGGGTCGCCTGAATGTCGAAACACGCTTCCTGAAGTAGAAGTGCCCTGTGAAGTCCCATCGGTTGCCACTGGTCTTCATCATAAGCGTCCTGCTCCTCCTTGGGTTCGGCCTGGCGACGTTCTATGCGGCGAGTCTTGCCGAGCGGTACACGCTGGGCCACTTCGGAAGTTTCTACTCCTATTTCGAGAAGACACTTCTGCTGCTTGGCCTCAGTCTGACCATTGCGGTCATGCTGCAATTCGTGAACTACCGGTTCTTCCGGTATCTCACGATCCCCGTTTACGTCATACAGACGGGACTGCTGGTTGCAGTGCTGTTTATCGGGAGCGGCATGTACGGTTCGCGGCGTTGGATCCCCCTGATGGGGTCTTTCGGCCTCCAGCCGAGCGAACTGCAAAAACTGGTGATCATCCTTGTCGTCGCGTTTATCCTGACGCTTCCAGAGAAGAAGCTTGCCACAGGACTGAAAATCCTCCTCGTCATTGCTGCAGTTGTGCCATCGGTTCTGCTGGTCGAGAAGGAACCGGACCTGGGATCCGCGAGCCTGCTCCTCGGGACCTCTGTCATCATGCTGGTTCATTTCCGCCTCACCGGCCGTCAACTGCTGGTTCTGGGGCTGGTCCTGGCACTTGCGGCAGGCGGTGTATGGTTCAGTCTCAGACCATATCAGCGTACCCGGATCGAGACCTTCCTCAATCCGCAGGCAGACCCACTCGGTAATGGCTACAACGTTATCCAGTCCATCGTGGCGACTGGATCCGGCAGCATCTGGGGACGTGGCATCAAAGGAAGCACTCAGGCCCCTCTCTCGTTTGTTCCTGTGCAGTATGCCGACTTTGTCTTCTCCCTCGTCGGAGAGCTGTTTGGGTTTGCCGGCAGTGCACTGCTGGTTCTTCTCTTTATCATGCTCCTCTGGTCAACGTTCCTGGTGTTTCGGTCACTGACCGACGACTTCGCCCGATACATCGTCGTGGGCATAGGATCCATGTGGTTCCTGCAAGCTGCCGTGAATATGGGCATGACGATCGGGCTTTCGCCCGTCACCGGCATCCCCCTGCCGTTTATCAGCTATGGCGGATCGTCTCTGCTCACGCAGGTTGTGGCCGCTTCCATCGTCGTCAGCATCTACCGCACCCGCGACGAATTCAGGTTCTAATATGGATATGCACGCTCTCGAACGCTTCGAGGGCCCCTCGCGATACGCAGGCAATGAGCTCAATGCTGTCCACAAAGACTGGCGGGGTCGCTTTCGCGTTGCACTCAGCTACCCGGACCTGTACGAGGTCGGCATGTCGTCTCACGGCATCCAGATTCTCTATCATCTGCTGAACGCCATCGACAACGTCGTCGTGGAACGCGCGTTCGCCCCGTTTCACGAT
>JAPLGH010000086.1 GCA_026390285.1 Caldisericota bacterium | reverse complement strand
GTCCGTTGTCCTTAGTCTGGATGGTGGCAGGACGGCCAACGACGCCAATCGTGTGTTCAAGGAAGGGCGTGGCACGTTCGACACCATTATTGAACGGATCCGGCATTTCACCCGTACGCGCGATGAAGGTGGCTACTTCGTCCGGGGGACATATGCGCGGAACACTCTGGCATTTGCAGAGAGCGTTCGAGACCTCCACGATCTGGGGTTCAAGTACATCTCGATGGAGCCGGTTGTGCTCTCGGCAGACTCGGCTCTCGCCCTTCAGATCGGCGACCTGCCGGCAATTCGTACCCAATATGAGGAACTCATCGCGTACTTCCTGAGCGAACTGGGATCAGGAAACGGGTTTGATTTCTTTCATTTCAAGCTGGACCTTGAAGCAGGGCCGTGTCTCAGCAAGCGCATCTATGGATGTGGCGCCGGTGTCGAATACATGGCGGTCGCTCCGAATGGCGACATATTCCCCTGCCATCAGTTCGACGGCGTCCAGGAGTACAGGATGGGAAATGTCCTCGCGCGCCCCTGTCTGGAGCGGCCTGATCTGGTGGCAGAGTTTGCTCACGCCAACTTTTTGTTTGCCAAGGAAGAATGCGGCAGCTGCTGGGCACGCTTCTACTGCAGTGGCGGGTGCCTTGCCAACAACTACGCGACTACTGGTGCCCTCCTGAAGCCTTACGCGCTCGGATGTGCTGTTCAGAAGGAACGAATCGAGGCTGCCTTGGCGGTGAAAGCGGCGGAGTTGCCAGAGAACATCCCGTAACCACGGCGTGACTCTTGACAGTTTGATGGAGGACCGATCGCCGTCACAATGCGTAGAGCGTTTTGTGACGGCGATCGCATTTTCGAATGTGGCCAGAGTGACATGATAGCTGCTGGGACGAGGCGGAGACACCATTGACCGTTGTTGAGGAGGTGCTGGATGCCACGCGATACAATGACGACGTGTCACAGAGGCTTCATGGATCCAGGCGATCGAGTGTGGATACAAGAATGGTGCCGAGAGGCGGAATTGAACCGTCGACACGGGGATTTTCAGTCCCCTGCTCTACCAACTGAGCTATCTCGGCGCTCTACTTCAAAGAAACCGCTCATCGCGCGCTGTGCCCGATGAGCGATCCCACCATCAAGCAACAACGTCGCACTGCTGGTGGGCGAAACAGGATTCGAACCTGCGACTTCTTGCTTGTAAGGCAAGCGTTCTACCGCTGAACTATCCGCCCCTGGATTGTGGTATTCATACTAATGGTGCCGAGGGTGGGAATTGAACCCACACGGATTGCTCCATGCGCCCCTTAAACGCACGCGTCTGCCAATTCCGCCACCCCGGCACGAGGCTTGGTGCTTCCCTAGAGCTTGAAGACTACCAGAACCAGGGACAATACCACAAATGCGATGGATAAGACAACTGCAAGTCGGTCAAGGACAGCGTCCTTTGGCCTGCGTGTGTGAAACACAGTTGCGCTGCCTGAAATCGCGCCCAGTCCACTACCCTTGGGTTCCATGAACAGGATCGCAAGAATGTCGCCGACTGCGACCAAAGCCATGACTATTTCAACAACTGTTTTTATTGGCAACGTGAACCTCCGGTAACAACAGCTATTATACGGAAAGCCGCTTCGATTTCAAGTGCCAAAGCGAACTAGTCAACAGAATCGATAGCCTCGATACCGGGGAGCTGCTTCCCTTCAAGATATTCCAGGAACGCTCCACCACCTGTGGACACGTGCTTGAAGTCATTCTGCAGGTTCAATGCGTCGATCACCGAGGCGGTCTCACCTCCGCCGGCAACGGTAAGCGCCCCCGTTCTCGCAGCAATGATCCGTGCGAGAGATTTGGTGCCCTCCGCGAATTCAGCGATCTCGATGACTCCCATTGGTCCATTCCAGATGATGGTATTGGCTTTCGCGATCTCCGCCTCAAATGCCTGGACAGTCTTCGGACCGATATCCACGCCAATCTGATCCGCCGGAATCTCTTCGATGTCCACGGTTCGGTGAGAACTTCCGGCCTTGATCTCGTTTGTGACAATGACGTCTACCGGGAGGAGGAGGCGGGTTCCCTTTGTCTTGGCCGCTTCGAGAATCTCCTCAGCGACCTTCAGGTAGTCTTCTTCTACAAGGGAGAACCCAATACCGTATCCCATCGCCTTCAGGAAGGTGAATGCCATGCCACCACCAATGAGGATCGCGTCGGTCTTGGTGAGCAGGTTCTTGATGAGACCAATCTTGTCGGAAACCTTGGCGCCGCCGAGGATTGCAATGAACGGTTTTTTGGCGGATGTCGTGACAGTCTCGAGGACGTCGATCTCTTTCTCGAGCAGGAATCCGGCTGCTGATGGAAGAAATTGAGGTACACCGGCAACCGATGTGTCGGGCCGATGAGCAGTTGCAAATGCATCGTCCACGTAGACGTCTGCGAGGGCGGCAAGCTTCTTGGCCAGTTCCTCGGAGCCGTTCTTTTCCTCTTTGAGGAATCGGACGTTTTCGAGCATGATGATGTCTCCTGGCTTGGCGCTGGCGACGGCATCCGTGACGTCCGGACCGACGACAGAATTCAACTTGCTGACCGGCTTTCCCAGCAGTGCCGATAGCCTCTGTGCTACCTTGTCCAGCCGCAGCGATTCCACGATTTTTCCATCGGGTCGGCCCATGTGAGTCACGAGAATGATAGTAGCGTTCTTGTCGAGCAGGTACCGAATGGTCGGCAGCGTCTCGAGGATGCGCTTGTCATCGGTGATCGCTCCGTCCTTCGACATAGGAACGTTGTAATCGACTCTCAGAAGCACTCTCTTGT
>JAPLGH010000007.1 GCA_026390285.1 Caldisericota bacterium | reverse complement strand
GCTGACCGCACGCGAGCGCATCGAGCTCCTGCTGGACCCAGGTTCATTTCAGGAAGAAAACGTTTTCGTGAGTCATCGGAATACTGGGTTTGGGCTGGACAAGCAGGAATTGCCGGGCGATGGCGTGGTCACAGGCCACGGGTACGTCGATGGTCGCCTGATCTTCGTCTATTCTCAGGATTTCACGGTTGCGGGGGGTTCACTTGGCGAGATGCATGCAGCCAAGATCGCTCATGTGCAGGACCTTGCTCTGAAATTTGGCGCCCCCGTTGTCAGCATCAGCGATTCTGGTGGGGCCCGCATCCAGGAGGGCATCGACTCGCTGAAGGGCTACGCCAGCATTTTCTACCGAAATACGATCAGTTCAGGAGTCATTCCTCAGATTTCCATGATAGCGGGCCCCTGTGCTGGCGGTGCTGTGTATTCACCAGGCATCATGGACTTTGTTGTGATGACCGACCAGGCTCGCATGTTCATCACCGGCCCGAAGGTCATCCAGAGTGTCACGGGCGAAGAAGTTACAGACGAGGAGCTCGGAGGTCTTGCGGTGCACGCGGAGAAAAGTGGCAATGTTCACCTCGCGGCGGCCAATGACAAGGAGGCCATCCAGCTGATCCGCGAGCTCCTGTCCTATCTGCCCGCGAACAATAGCGAAGACGCTCCTATGGCACAGAGCGAGGACCCTGTCGATCGAAGCACAGCGGAAATCGGCGACATCATCCCGGGCGAGTCGAACAAGCCATATGATGTGCGCAAGGTCATTGGGAGTCTGGCGGACGGAGGCAAGTTCTTTGAGATAGCTGAGGGTTTCGCAAAGTCGATCTGCATTGGCTTCGCGCACATGGGCGGTCAGGTCGTGGGAGTGGTTGCCAATCAGTCCAGGTCGATGGCAGGAGTCCTGAACATCGACAGTTCAGACAAGGCGGCCCGCTTCGTCCGGTTCTGCGATGCGTTCAATATTCCGTTGCTCACCCTCGTGGACGTAGGCGGATACCTTCCGGGTGTCGATCAGGAGCACGGGGGCGTTATTCGGCACGGAGCCAAGCTTCTCTACGCCTTCTCGGAGTGCACCGTGGCAAAGGTGACCGTTATCCTCCGCAAGGCATATGGCGGAGCGTATATCGCGATGTCGTGCCGGGATCTTGGTGCAGATTTTGTGTTTGCCCTGCCATCGGCCGAGATCGCGGTAATGGGGGCGGACGGTGCAGCTCAGATCATCTTCTCGAAGGAAATCCGTGAGGCTGCAGATCCGGAAGTCACCCGTCAGAAGCTCATTGCCGATTACAAGGAGAAGCTCTATAACCCGTATGTAGCGGGAGAGCGCGGTCTCGTCGATGACATCTTGGAGCCATCGCAGCTTCGAAGCCGCGTCATCCGCTCCTTCAGAGCCGCCGCAAACAAGCGCGAGGAACGACCGACGCGCAAGCACGGGAACATCCCGCTCTAGGACGGGTGCCATGATTCACATGGATTTGCACGGACAGGACGTAACTGACGAGGAGTTGGCTGTTGTTGCGGGAGCAGCATTGGCTGCGGCCGAAGAGAACGATCGCCCTGCCCCCCTGTCTGATTTGTCCAGTCTCGACGACGTCGGAGTAGTGGCAGTCATGGCCGCACTGGCCGCCGCCGGAGTGTCATTCCGGCAGGCAGAAGCGCCATTGCCCCATGTCAACGCGGCATGGAGACGACCACCGTATGAACAATCAGTCAGGCCGCGCTGGCGCTGACGGGAGGATAAACCATGAAAAGATACAAGATCACTGTAAATGGCAAAACGTTTGACGTCGATGTGGAAGAGGTTGGCGCGCAGAAATCCGGGTATTCCCCAGTGTCAGTTCCGATGGCGGCTGCTCCCGCTCCCGCGCCTGTTCCTGCTCCCAAACCAACGGCTGCTCCGACACCTGCCGCGCGTCCGGTGGCCCCAAGGCCCGCTGCTTCGGCAGGCGGTATGACAGCCATGAAGTCGCCGCTGCCTGGCAAGATTCTGAAGGTCATGGCGACGCCTGGAAGTTCCTGGAAGAAAGGCGACACACTGCTGATCATCGAGGCCATGAAAATGGAGAACGAGATTCTTGCTCCGCGTGATTGCACGGTCGAAGAAGTGGCTGTCGCGTCCAACCAGACTGTCAAGACTGGAGATCTTCTGCTCAGGCTTGCTTGACAGTCCGTAGCCTGCTCAGTCGGGACACTCCTCGGGGATATTGGCTCACGAGGAGTGTCCCGCATTCTTGGAGAACTTGTCCAGTCTTGTACAATGACTGCAGGAAGAATACTTCGAGCAAAAGCGGGGTAGTGTATGACAGAATTGTTGCGCGGTATTATGGGTATGTCGGATTGGCGCGTATGGGCGATGTTTGGCGTCGGTCTGACGCTTATTTGGCTCGCAGTGCAGAAGGAGTATGAGCCGAATCTCCTTCTGCCCATGGGATTTGGCTGTCTGCTGGCAAACATCCCGTTTTCGTCGGCGGTTGGTGGTGGCTTCCTGGACATCTTGTTCAAGGGCGGTATCACGACTGAACTGTTCCCTATCCTCATCTTCATCGGCGTGGGAGCAATGATCGATTTCGGTCCACTCCTGCAGGATCCCGAGATGTTGTTCTTTGGAGCGGCAGCGCAATTCGGAATCTTCTTTACGATGATGCTGGCTCTGCTGGTCGGACGTATCCCTGGTGTCACGGGTATTCCAGGTCTCAGAGAGGCTGCTGCGATTGGAATCATCGGGGCAGCCGACGGACCGACGTCGATCTATGTCGCTGCGCGGTTTGCTCCAGGATTGCTGGCCCCGATCACCGTGGCCGCCTATTCCTACATGTCGCTTGTTCCGATTATTCAACCACCCATCATTCGGGTGCTCACGACCCGCGAAGAACGCATGATTCACATGGAGAACCCTGAACACGAGGTATCGAGGACGGTGAAAGTCATCTTTCCTATTGCTGTCACGCTTATCGCCGGTATCATAGCCCCCATGTCCGTGGCTCTGATCGGCAGCCTAATGTTTGGCAACTTGCTGCGCGAGTCCGGGGTAACGGAGCGCCTCTCCAAGACTGC
>JAPLGH010000050.1 GCA_026390285.1 Caldisericota bacterium | reverse complement strand
TTCCTGTGACAGTCCGCGAACTCGATGACCGCACGACAATGGAGATCGCACTCTCGGAGAACCTGGAACGCGAGGACCTGTCGCCAATCGAAGTCGCCATCTCCTTCAGCAACTACCTCACCAAGTTCGGGACAACCCAGGAAGAACTCGCGCAGCGCCTCGGCAAGGACCGGAGCACGGTTGCCAATCTCATCCGCCTTCTGGACCTTCCGGAGACCGCGCGCAATGCCCTGGATAATGGGACCATCAGCGCCGGGCATGCCCGCGCACTTCTATCGCTCAAGGACGAGAGACAATTGAGCTCGGCACTGGCAGAGGTAATCAGCAGACAGCTGTCGGTCCGTCAGACGGAAGCACTTGTGCGGCGCCTGCTGACAAAGAAACCCCGCGCAGGCGTTGTGCGTGACGAGGCGCTGAGCAACATCCAGGAAACCATGCAGAAACTGCTGGCCACACGCGTCAACATACGTGGACGAGTCAACAAAGGCGTCATTGAGATCAGCTACTTCAACCAGGAAGACCTGCTGCGGATCCTCGGCATTCTGAATTCGCAGGAGGAGACCAGTAACGAGGACAGTACTCCAAGTTGAGCTCCATGGCCACCGTCTGTGACAAAGCCCCGACGCGGTGTCGGGGCTTTGTCACAGCATAAGGAGTCATCGGCTGTCAGGTCGGGGGCTCAGGCTCTCCTCATCACCAACGTAGTCCAACATGTCTCCCGTGAGACTGCCTTCTCCCTCGCCATTCTGTCCCTCTGCAAACTCAAAACCATCTGTCTTCAAATCTTGGATGAACTGGTCAATCTCTCCTTGCGCCGTTTCGGCAGGTATGTTCGGAAAGTTGAACATGGTGCCGCCAGGGACCTCTGTATAGAACGGTCTGTTGCATCCAGGGCATCCATGCGTCACAAACAGGAAGTGCCTGTTCAGGAATGACCGCATCTGCGCTTCGTTGAGGCCAAAGCTATGAATGCCGTTCTTGGCATCGTACGCGACACAGAAATGTTCCTCATCCTCCCAGTCCAGTAGCCCCAGCAGGAACTGGAGCTTGCGATATGCAAGCAGCGGCGGCGGGCTCCCATGTTCCATCTGCGTCCCCTGGACGGGGGTGAATGCGAACAAAGATACAAGCACGCCAGCGTGACGCATGTCGAGCATCAGCTCGGAGGCCTCCATCTCGTCCTCTCCAAGGCCTATGATCAAATGCGTCGTTACGCGGCCGGGATACTTCTCCGACAGGCTCTTGACCAGCGACTTCGCATCCGCCAGCGTTCCGCCTCGAATGGTGGGATAGAGTTGTTCAGAGCAGCAGTCGATGGCAACGCCAATGCGCTCCACGCCAGCATCAAGCAACTGCTCTGCCTCCTCATCCCTTGTCACTCTGTACGACACGGAGACGGGCAGCCCACTTGCCTGATGGATCCGCTGTACGAGCGACAGCAACTGCCTGAACACTCCGCGTGAAGCTGTCGCCTGGAAACAGACTCTCTGAAATGCTCCGGGATGAGCAACAAATGCCGCGATCAGCTGATCTTCGTCAACCTCTGGCCAACTGATGCGCGAAAGCCGACTGTGGTCGCCAGCAACGCTCCGTCCTTGACCACAATACGCACAGTCACTGGAGCACCGTCCGCCGATCATGAGATACGCCGTTGTGGGCGCGGCGTCCATTCGAATGTCGCGCAGGCCCAGGACGGTCAGTGTGCCGATGCTTGCCCGAACCACAGTCACTCCATCTCAGAGCGAAGACCGACAGCGGGTTTACCGGTAGAAGACACAGCACTCCTCCACCTGTTCCCCGTCCTGTGTCCTGAACTTCTCGCCGACAACACCCCGGAACTGGTACTTCCCCGCCAGATGTGCCAGCTGCTCACCGTAGCCGCCCGCTCTGGGGTGCATGCAGCCCAACACGAGGTCTGTGGACGGCAACTTCAGCCTTGCATAGGCGAACACTGACTCCACGGCATCGATGGGGACGATGGGAACGTCCGCATAGACCGTCCCCTCCGTGGGAATGAGAACCAGGAAGATCAGCGACGCCGGCTGAAACGCGACGAGCGAATCGATCGCCCCATATTCTCCGACGACGACACCGCCCTTGAGACCAACCGTAAGGTGGAGGTTGACCCGCTGCTTTGCAGATGCCAGTTCCTCCAGACCGCCCGCCGCCCGGAACGCATCTGTCCAGCCACAGGCTGCGTGCAGGTAGTCGGCGCCAGACCGTTGCAGGTGATAGACGTCGTGGATCGTTGCAGTGTCCCACACATAGTCGAGAGATACCTTGTTGAACAGGGGGGACAATACCTGAATATCCTCGTCCGACTGCAGGCCGACGTGAGCGTTGATACGTATTCCCTGTTCATGGACCCACGTGATGAAGGCCAGGTGCTCCGTCAGGGGCAGGCGCCCACGGACATCACTTCCGCCAGACAGCAGGATGCTGCGGTACTTTCCAGATTCAAGCACCTGGCGGGCCGCGGCAACCGGAATCATGTGCTGCAGGTAATGTCCACCGCAGTGGTTGCAGCGCAGTGCGCACTCCTGGCCCGTGACAGACACGGAAAGGGTTCGGCCGGGGACGCAGTTGAAGACCATATCTCTCAGGTCTTCCGTCCTATCTGGGGCATATCGTTGGCAATGACGAGGGAAACACTGAGCCTGTCAACAGCTGCAATAGCCTGATATGCCTTGCTGATGGTGGTCAGGACTGTGTCCATTTCGCCATAGCAGCTCACGGCCATGTTGCCAACGACACACCGTACGCCGGCTGCTTCGAGCGCACTCTCGAACTCCTTGATCACCGCTGCCGTTCTCAAACCGTCGTACGGAAACAGAATTGCCTGGACTTCAACGTTCACGAAACAACCTTCCTTTCCCGCCCAACAGGGGCAAATTACAGATTGTCGAGTTCGTCGAGAGAAGACGACAGCGCCGCGATGACCTGTGGATCCCAGCGTCCCTCGTCCGTCTCCCTGCGAAGGATCTCAAGAGCCTGATCGCGTGGGAATGCCGGCCGGTATGGGCGATCGCTCGTCAGCGCCTCATAGCTGTCAGACACACCAACGATCCGTACAAACAGAGATACCTGGTCGCCCTTCAGATGGTCAGGATATCCCGAACCGTCCGCCTTTTCATGATGATGTCGAACGATATCAGCTATCTCGCCAAATCCATGTATGGGTCTTATGATCTTTTCCCCGTATTCGCTGTGCCGCTGCATCTCGGCCCACTCAGAAGAATCGAGCTTGCCCGGCTTGAAGAGGACTTCTCTCCGCACCACCAGCTTGCCAACATCGTGCAGCGAACCGGCCATCTCCAGGACCCACAACCCGTGTCCCTGGACGCCCAATCTCTTGCCCAGAATGACGCTGATGCTTGCGACCTTCTGATTGTGACGTGGCTCGGTAGCCTCCGCCAGTTCGATGGCGTTCGTGATGACTCCAACAACCTCCGACAGCGCAAAGCGCTGCTTACTCATCCCCCGCAGTCGCGTCAGGGAACCTATGCGTATGCGCAGTTCTTCCCACGATACAGGCTTGTTGAGAAACTCGTCGACACCACTCTCGAACCCCTTGAGCTTGTCCACGAGCCCTGAAAGCACTGTCAACATAATGATTGGCGTCGTTCCCGGCCGCTCCGTCGCGCGGATTTCCTTCACCACTTCGAACCCGTTGATGTCGGGCAGAAGTCCGTCCATCAGAATGACGTCGAAGTTGCCGGTAGCAGCCTGCGCGATGCCTTCCCTGCCTGTCTGCACCCACGTAACCTGGTATCCCCAGCTGGTCAGCTGCTCTGACAGCGATGCCCCATCGATTGTGCTGTCCTCTACGATGAGCACAGGTGCCTGGTCACCTTCTCCCTGACGTTCATGGGAGAAAAAGACCAGTTCAACCCTGCGAATCATGTCGTCGTAGGTGATGGGTTTGACAACGTAGTCAAACGCTCCCATCTGCATCGCCTTCATGACGTCGTCGTCCTTGCTGATGGCAGACACGACGATAATGGGGATGTTCTTAGTCGACAGAGCCGTTCGCAGAGTTTCAAGGACGGTCAGGCCCGTGATGTCCGGGAGCCGGAGGTCCAGCAGGATCAGCCCGGGCTGTTCCTTGACGGCCAGGTCGATGCCTTCCCAGCCCGTGCTCGCGGTGACGGCAGCATAGCCCGCTCGTCGGAGCATGTCTCCATACAGACGCAGGCTTTCGACGTCGTCGTCAACTACCAGGACCTTTCGTTCCACGAGCACCTCCTGGTTCTGTCCCTGTTCATCGCCCGCTTCCAACGAACGCGCGGACATGCACGAGCAACCGCACTCCCAACAGTACTCTAACTGAGTAGTATGTAAGCATCCGGACAAAAAGCAATTCGTGGAATAGGGGGCCGAAAGCCTTGGGAACACCCACAAGCCGGACCTTGGAGGTACCAATGCAACACGCTATCGAAACGAGCGCGCAAGGCACGACTCAGCAGAGCACAGAGCCTGAGGAACAGACTGGTACACCGTCTGATGCCCGTTCGATTCTGGTCGTTCATTCGGCCTCAGGTCACTCGGGCAAGACCACAATCTGTCGATCGCTTGTACGGGACCTTCCGTTTGACGCGTATATCAAGCTGTCGCGCCACAGTCTGCACCTCGCAACACACTCACTTGCAGCAGGAACGCTGCCCTTGGAAGGAGGCGATACGGGACGCCTGAGTCAGTCGGAGCGTTCTCCCTGGCTCCGCCCATTGCGCGACATTATCCTCCTCGACGGGCCCCACCAGGAAACAGAGGATGCGGTGGCCCTGACAATTCGGCAGTGGCCCGTGGACACACGCGTCCTTATTGAAGGCAACTGCTCATCGGTGCCAGACAGGTCGCGCTCCATGTATGTTCTGCGCTGCCCCCTGCTGCAGAGCGCCAAGACCAACATGAGCATCATGGCTGCCCGCGCGGACCTGCTCGTCGTGAACAGGTTCCCTGGCTGTACTGAGCCCGAAGAGGCAGCCCTTCTTGCAATCCTGAGGGACTGGAATCCCCGCGCGACTGAAGTCTCGGGGTCTGTAGAGGACACTACGTTCATTGAGACGGTCGAGGCGGCCGTCCTCGACCTTTTTCCACTCCTGCGCTCCACTTGAAAATGCACCGCCTCATGACACACTATGTTATTAGTCTCCACAGCCTGCAGAATCAGGATCCAGGAGGTCCTCATGGAAGAAATCGCACAGAAAGTCCGCGATGAACTACTCAAGGCAGCGACCGACGGATTTATCGATTGTGGCAAGGCTCTGGCCATTGCCCGCAACTTGAACGTCGACCCCAAAGTCGTGGGCAAGGCTTGCGACTTGCTGCACATACGGGTCCGCTCCTGTTCACTCGGACTGTTCGACTAGCTGGTGTCAGCGCTGATCCTTCTCGCCACCGCCACCGTGGTCGTGGCTGTACTGTCGACGCCGTTCTCTCTTCTCGTCAACTTCGTGCCGCTCCAGAGACTCCTGCTTGCCGTGGTTGGCACAACGGGGGGAGCCACGCCACGCTTCAGTGTGCCTGAAGCCGTCCGTCGCGTGCTCGACCTGCTCAAGTACCTTGCTCTCCGCAGACCCCTGCCGAACGACGGCTTCTACTCGCCTCTGGAGATTGCCCACATGAGTGACGTCCAGACAATCTTCCAGGTTGTCTATCTGAAAACACTCGCCTCATGTCTGCTGACAATTGTCCTCATTGTCCTCCTCCGTAGAAAAGGACGCGACGTTCGCCGGGTTGTTCGCGCTGCTGGCATCACCGTCCTCGTCCTCATTGCCGTCCTTGGCACTGCCTCGGTCACCATAGGATTCGATGCATTGTTTATCACCTTCCATGAGCTCGCTTTTGCGAACGACTTCTGGCTGCTCCCGGAAGATTCCGGGCTCATCCGCCTGTTCCCCGAGGAGTACTTCATGAACTACTTCTTCATCGCCCTCGGAGCGAGCGTTGCCATCGCCCTCATCCTCACAATGCTGTCACGCCAAGGGCGCATCCACTCGCTTTGACCATTGCTCTTTGCTGGTATACTCCTTAGGCAGGCAACAACGCGCAGCCGTGCTGCGCAACACAAAGGAGATACACATGGGACAACGTGCTGAAATCGGAATCATTGGTGGTTCGGGGTTCTACTCTCTGCTCGACAACGCGCAGGACGTTAAAGTCGAAACACCGTATGGAGCCCCTTCTGAACTGATCTCGCTTGGCGAGATTGCCGGCCGCAAGGTCGCATTCCTTCCCCGCCACGGCAAGCACCACCAGCTGCCTCCCCATATGATCAACTACCGTGCCAATATCTGGGCTCTCAAGTCTCTCGGCATCCGCCACATCCTCGCTCCCACCGCCGTCGGCTCGCTGCAGCCGGACATCAGGGTGGGCGACCTCGTGGTCACCGACCAGTTCGTCGACCGGACGCGCCGTGGCGATACGACGTTCTACAACGGTCCCATCGTCACCCATGTCTCTACGGCTGACCCATATTGCCCTGTCCTCAACAAGATCGCAGTCGCGACCATCAGGAGCCTCGGCTTGCCTGTGCACGACGGCGGTACCTGCGTCGTCATCGAGGGACCACGGTTCTCCACCAAGGCTGAGAGCAGCTGGTTCACCCGCATGGGTTGGCATACCGTCAACATGACACAGTATCCCGAAGCAGCCTTGGCCCGCGAGCAGGCCATGTGCTACTGCAATATCTCCGTCGTCACGGACTATGACGCCGGGCTGGTTGCAGAGGGTACTGTCGAACCTGTGAGCAACGAGGCGGTCATCAAGGCGTTCACGGCCAACCTCAAGAATCTTGTCACTATCATTGAGAAAATGGTCCCGCAGATCCCTGGTCCAAGTGAAGACTGCACCTGCTTTCACGCCCTGGACGGCGCCAGCATAGGGTAGCCCATGCTTCCTATCCGCGACGACACGCCATCTCGCACGTTTCCGCTGGTCACGTTCCTGCTGATCCTCGCCAACGGTCTTGTCTGGCTGTGGGAGGTGTCGCTCGGCAGTGGCGGGGCTCTGACTTCTGCCTATCTCCGGCTTGGCTTCATCCCCGGCGTCCTGACGGGCGCATACCAGGCTCCCGCCGGTGGCCTCCACCCTTACTTCCTTACGGTCCTCACGTCCATGTTCATGCACGGCGGTTGGGGCCACATCCTGGGCAACATGCTCTTCCTGTGGATTTTTGGCAACAACATCGAAGATTATCTGGGTCATGGCAAGTACCTGCTGTTCTACCTCGCAGGGGGAGTCGCAGCAGCCATAGTCCAGCTCCTTTCCGGGCCATCCTCCAATGTGCCCACCATCGGGGCGAGCGGCGCCATCGCGGCGGTCATGGGAGCGTACTTCTTCCTGTATCCCAGAGCCAAGGTCCAGACCCTCGTCTTCTTCATCTTCATCACGTCCGTGCGTCTGCCCGCGTGGATCTTCCTCGGCATCTGGTTCTTCCTGCAGCTCTTTGAGGGAGCCTATGGAACAGCTCAGGGCATTGCGGTATGGGCCCATGTGGGAGGATTTCTGTTTGGCATGCTCATAGCGTGGATCGCCAGGAAACAGGGAAGTGCCGGCATACAATACGGAATCTGAGGAGGGACATATGCACATCCTGGTCACCAATGACGACGGGCTATGGGCGCAGGGGATCCAGGCTCTCGTCGCGGCAATTCCTGCAGAACACACCATTTCAGTCGTCGCGCCCGCCTCTCCCCAGAGCGCCAAAGGACACTCCCTCACCATGCACAAGCCTCTGCGAGCCACCAGGGTGGACGACTACGTCCGTCCCGGGGTCAATGCGTGGGGCGTCTCGGGCACGCCGGTCGACTGCATGATGCTGGGCCTCGACGCACTGGTAAGCCAGAAAGTCGACATGGTTTTCTCCGGCATCAACCACGGCGACAACCTGGGCGATGACCTGCCATACTCCGGCACGGTATCGGGCGCCTATGAGGCATTTCTGTCCGGGTACCCCAGCATCGCATTCTCCACGGCATTTCCACCGGCAGGAAGCTCCGGGTTCGATTTCAGTCCCATCACCTGGTTCCTGCAGAAGATGCTCCCACTCATCCCGGACCTGATCGGGATTAACCAGCCCCTCACCAAGAGCTTCAGCCACAAGCTCAACGGCAGCCTGTTCCTCAACATCAATGCACCCAACTGCCCAGTTTCCGAGGTCAAGGGAATTCGTATTGTCCCTCAGGGACGCCGCCGCTACGCGCATCGTGTCACCGCCAGCGTGGACCAGTTCGGAGCCCCCATCTACTGGATAGGGGGAGATGTCCCACCCATACCGCAGGAAGGAACCGATGTGACCGCCGTAGCCGACGGATACATCAGTATCACGCCCTTGGGCATCGACCTGACGGACTATGTCCTATTGGAGCGGCTGCAGCAACTCGGCACGTTCGCCGGTCTCACGCCGGCCTCGCAGTAGGCACATCGATAACTGACACCACGAAGGAGGCCCACTTCATGGCACAGTTTACAATGCTGGACGGTGCCACCACTATTGGTGGTACCAAGCTTCTGTTCGAGGCGAGCACGTCTCCTGATGCAACGCGTCTGCTGTTTGATTTTGGGCTCAACTACGCCACCATGGGCGCGTACTTCGAGGAATTCCTCACGCCGCGCACATCGGCGGGCCTCACCGACTACTTGACGACGGGGCTGCTGCCGAAGCTGGACTTCTATCGTTCCGACCTCACTGCGCTCCTCCAGAAGATGCAGCCTGAGCTGGCTGGCCAGTTGGCGGATCCCGGCCACATCGACGCGTGCTTCATCACGCACGCGCATGTCGATCACTCTGGTTCGATCTCGTTCCTGGACGAGACCATACCACTGTACGCAACGCCGGTCACGGCCGCCGTGCTTCGAGCCATTCAGGAGACGCAATTCAGCACGGGACCCGAAAACGGTGTGACGAAATTCATCCTACGTCCCAACCTGGGGGCAAACCAGAAGGGGCGGCGCGATCTCATCGACCTCGACTTCCCGATGAAGCCTCCAGACAGCCAGACAACGGCCTTTCCCGTCGGCCCCAGCGTCTCGGTGGAGTTCCCCGGCGGCTGTCAGGTCACGGCCTACCCCGTCGATCACAGCGTCCCAGGGGCGTGCGCCTACCTCATCGAACATGACGGAGGAAAGCTCGTGTATACCGGTGACCTTCGGTTTCACGGCCGCATGGGCCGCGTTACAGCTGATACGATCGCCCGCCTCGCCGCTCTTCACCCCGACGCCCTCTTGATCGAAGGAACCAACCTGCGCGGAGACGATGCCTTCGCCGCCAGGGAACCGGCTTTCCACCAGAGCTTCAGGCTCTGGTCGGAACAGGACGTCGAAGACACGGCGCTCGAGAAAGTTCAACAGGCACACGGGCTCGTCATCGCGGATTTCGGCATGAAGGACCTGGACCGCCTCATGACATTCCAGAGCGTCGCAAAGAAGACGGGCCGCAGGCTGGCCATCCTCCCGCGGGACGCCTACATCGTCCGCCTGGCCCAGGAAGCGGGCTACCAAGAGGGCTGCCCAGAGGAATCCAAAATCAACCTGCAGGATCCCGGGGTCGTCCTCTACATCAAGCGCGGCGGCAGTGGCACCTACGACACTGAGGACATAGAGAAGGACTGGGCGCGTTCGACGATCCTCCGATTCGCGGGCTGGGCCCCCGACTCATTCGATGTCGCGGGCAAGAAGGAAAAAGTGGCCCAACTGCTGGACGGCTCGTGTCCCCGCGTAGTCCGGGCGGCCGAGGTCGCGGCACATCAGTCGGACTACCTGCTTTCGCTGGGCTACTGGGACATCCAGGAGCTGTGTGACCTGCACCCTTCCGAGGGTTCCCTGTACATCCACTCCTCCGCGGAGGCATTCAGCGAGGAAATGTCGTGGGATCAGAAACGCCTGGCACGCTGGCTGGACCTCTCCGGCATGGATTCCGTGCATATCCATGCGTCGGGGCACGCTCGGCCGGAAGACCTCTTCCGCGTCGTCGAACAACTCTCTCCACGACACGTGTACCCGATCCATACGGAACACGCCGAACAGTATGCTGAGAAATTCAAGGATATCGTCAGCCTCGTGGAGAACGGGCGAGGAGTAACCCTAGCACGCTAGGGACTTCCCGATATCGTGGCGATTCCATCACATTCTCTGTAACGAACCCGGTCATAGTTGCGTATATACAGGTGTATGTTGCAGGTAGACACCTGTTGCAGGTATGGAGGTACGAGATGATCGATGAGAATGGCTTCATCCAGCCAGATGCTGAAGAAACTGAGCATCCGGATACATCAAACACAGTAGAGGGTTACGTCACCCCCGAGACACCCCCGGGTGTTCAAGGGTACGGCACACCATTGCCCGAGACTCCCCCAACGGTTCCAATCTATAGCTCTCCCTTGCCCCCGGCTCAGCCACCTCGGCCATCGAATCCGGGCCGCGTGTTCCTGGTTTGGGGACTCATCATCGGATTGCTGCTCGGCAGCGTCCTGGGGGGCATCGCGGGTAATTACATCGTCATGAGCAACCCTGGCACGTTCCCGTGGGCACGTACGGTATCGACCACATACCCAGTGGGTACGTCTATCACCGGCACGACCATCGTCACAACCGAAGAACAGGCGATCGAGAATGCCGTCAAGGTCGCTTCACCTGCCGTGGTCCAGATCAATATCACGTCGGTCAGCCAGAACCCGTTTGGCTTCTCGTCCGGGACGCAGGAAGGCCTCGGCTCGGGCTTCATCATCACATCTGACGGTTATGTGCTGACCAACAACCACGTCGTGGAGAATGCCACCAAGATCACCGTCGTCCTCAAAGATGGGCGCGAGTTCCGCGGCCAGGTAGTGGGCACGGATGCCACCAGTGACGTTGCCGTCGTCAAGATCAGCGGCACCAACCTGCCAACTGTGGAGCTTGGTGATTCGTCCACACTGACCGTCGGTCAGAGAGTCATCGCCATCGGCAACCCGTACGGTCTGAGCCAGACGGTCACCACCGGTGTCATCTCGGCCCTCGAGCGGAACGTTCAGGCCTCACAGACCGAGACACTCGTTGGCGTCGTTCAGACCGATGCAGCCATCAACCCCGGCAACTCAGGTGGACCCCTTGTTGACCTGTCCGGCCGCGTCGTCGGCATGAACACCATGATCTACCAGAACGCGCAAGGCCTCGGTTTCTCGGTCTCGGTCAACACGGTCCGCAAAGTGTATGACGCCATCATCAAGAATGGTAAGATCACGTGGCCGGCTCTGGGCATTCAGGGAGCCACCCTCACGACCTCTATCATCGATCAGTACAACCTCAAGGTCTCTCAGGGCGTCTACGTCGTCCAGATCACATCTGGATCTGGCGCAGAGGCTGCCGGGCTCAAGGCCGGAGACGTCATCACCGCAATCGACGACAAGCCGATGACCACAATCGATGGAGTCCTCGGCTATATCAGATCCAAAAACGTCGGTGACACGGTCCAGGTCGTCGTCGATCGGAGCGGCACAGCCAACACGTTCTCGGTGACGCTGAAAGCCCTCGGCGAGTAGAAGACAGCGCTTGTTCAGTCTCGATATGCAAACCCCGGCACAATGTGCCGGGGTTGTTTCATACCGCCCCCTCCTTGCCAACAATGAAAACAGGACAATCCTGTTTATGCATGCACGCAGGTGTATCTGAATCCAGCAGGACGGAGGTATGCGTGACAACAACACGAAGTCCCGGGGAGTGGCCCAATGGGTGAGGTGGTACATGTGGTGCGACCCGACCTTCACGTCGCGCTCGACTGCCCCGCAGACTGGACCGTCATGGACTTGGACGAGCAGACGGGACTACGGACATCCGACCCCTCCGACCCGCGTATCGCCCTCCAGGTCACATACGACGAGCCCGGCTCGACACTGGGCGAAGCGTCTGAACGCCTCCGCAATGGCTTGCCGGAGGACGCCCTCTGTGAACCGGGGACATTGCGAAGGGGAAGAGTGGATGCGGATGGTCGAGCAAGTCCAGAAGGCCCACCTGTGAAGGCACTGTCGTTCACTGCCCGCGACGGTTCATTCTCCTGTCAGGTCCTGGTCATCGAGGATACTGGACACCGATGGACCGTTCGTCTCGAGACACTCCAGCGCAAGGTGTGGTGGCAGGAGAGCCGAGAACTGACAGCAATGCTGGCGACCCTGCTGTTGTTGTAGACGA
>JAPLGH010000176.1 GCA_026390285.1 Caldisericota bacterium | reverse complement strand
TCCAGTACAACACTGACAGCTACTTCGGATGACCATGGGGAAATCGTCTTCAGCTTCACCGTGCCGCACACCGCCAAAGCACAGCACTACGACAAGACGCTCACCATCGACCGTGTGCGCGTGGGTGGGCTCCGCAGCGTCCTGTCAAGCAGACCCGACTTTGCGACCGACGTTCTGCCGCTTTCGTGGTCGACGAACTGGATGATGGGGAGCGGCATCGCGGGCAAGGTGGGCCTTGGCATCGGCGGTGGCGTCTTTGGGGCGGCCCAGCAGGCAGGGGGCATGGTCGTCACCAGGACTGCTGCCGATCCAGCCCGCGAAGGTAGTGGCTCGATGTCGGTGACGGACAGCATGTCGGCCGAGGCGGCAATCGGTGTCCAGGGGGATCTCGGCAAGGTGAGGTTTGGCACTGTGCAGGCCAAGGCGGCCGATGCATCGGCCAAAGCGACTGTGGGCACATTCATTGACTTTGCTACCCTCTTCAACCAGCCATCGGAGTGCTCCAGCACCGACAAGCTGATGGCGGCGCTCGCCCTTCTGTGTGGCGTGAGCCAGGTTACCAGCGCCGGTGTCACGACCATCATGGGTGTCGCGCAGAGCGCCATCGCCGCCGCGCTGTCCAGCGACGTGGAAATGGAGCACATCACCGGAGGGATGTCCGTCGGTATATCCGGGGAGGTGGCCGGAGTGGCTCTCGAGCTGGCCAAGAGCGACAAGAAAGAAGCCAGCGGCGCCTCGACTGTGAAGAGTCTCAGTGGTGTGAGTATCGCCAAAGCCGGCGTCGGGGAGAAGTTTCTCCTGTCTATCACGGGATATCCGGGAGCCGGTGAACTGAGCGGCAAGGTAGGTGTCCAGGTGAGCGTCTCCTTCTCAGTGTTGGAAGCGCTCGGGTACTCGGTGCTCGGATGGTCCAGCGCAGACGCCGTTTCGGCAGAAGTCGTGGTGGATCCCCTGAACACTTCATTCGAGCGGCTCGTTGTCAGCATGTCGGTGCCACCCGACGACCGTGGTGAATCGCAGGAGACGAGAGTGATGGTGGATCAGTCGGTGCTTGGAACTGCTGCCAACGCTGCTATGGAACAGGTCATGGTTCTGGCCCCGACCGTCGCGGCATCGAGCGACAAGCGCATTGTGATCAGCAAGGAGTTCTGTGGACAGATCCTCAACGGTGTCGTGAATGCTGCTTCGTCGATCGCCATTCCGTACGAGCACGTCGTCACCCAGGACAAGAACCCGACCAGCATCGAGGTCGGGCTGGGGGTGAACATCCTTGGCACTGAGGTGGACCTGGCCATCAAGCCCACCTGGGGACGCTATCAGTCGTATCCGGTCGAGCGAGGGGTGTTTGTCCCAGTCGACAAGGAGTTGAGAATCGGCCGCATGGTCAAGCTGGAGTCGTATCCAGCGAGCCTGTTCAGTGCTCAGGTCGATACACTACCGGGCGTGATCGTCGAGCTGCTGAAGGTGGTCGGTGAGCTCCTTTCGAAGGTATGGGATATTGCGACGGGTCTGCTCTCCTCTGCCAAGGATACCATCCTCTCGACGGGGGCAGGGCTGGGCAGCGCGCTAACAGGCGGGGCGAAGGCAGTCATCGGGAAGGGGACAGGCATCGTGCTGTCGAAGATTGGTGCTGTGCCCGGCGTGATGGCGGTGCCGGTTGCCGCCACGTCGACGAAACAGGTGACGCTGATCGGTGCACCGTCGGTGGCAGGAGCGTTTGCGGTCGGTGGGATCTACACTCTGCAACCGGAGAACGGTATGCTGTCGAAGCCGGCCTCTCTGACGCTCAGTTACAATGCCGCGGCTGCCGGTGCGCGGGACCCTCAGACCTTTGGCATCTACCGGTATGACGTGCCAACTCACAGCTGGACGCCGGTGCCTTCCACACACGACGGGGCTGCACGGCAGCTGACGGCCGAGATCACTCAGCTGGGCGGCTACTGCATCGGCTCCGATATGGAATCGCCATCCTTTGAGCTTCTCCTGCCTTCCGGGACGCCGCCTGTCGTGACCACCTCCCTGCCTCATCTGACTGTGGCGTGCCGTGATCAGGGAGCTGGCATTGTGCCATCTACGTTCACCGCGTCGATCGACGGAAAGCCGGTCCAGGCCGACTGGTCTGCATCCGCTCTACAGGGGACAGTCACAGTCGTCGATCCGCTTGCGGACGGGAGCCACGTCCTGACTGTCAAGGCAGCCGACGGCTCAGGAAACCAAGGCAGTGCGACGTTCAACGTGCAGGTCCGACAGGCGCCGGCGCCACCGATCGTGCGACTTGACAGCGTCAGTACGGGAAGAGTACAGCTGGGGATGGAAGCAGGGACCGGTGGTGGCCAGCCAGCCTCGTTTGTCCTCTGGCGCTCCGAGCCTGCGGTCGGCCCCGTCTATCACCGTGTCGCTACGGTGAAGGCTGGAGTGGGCACGTACGTCGACAAGGAGGTCAAGTCCGGCACGACGTACCTGTACGCTGCCACAGGGCTGACCTCTGCAGACACCGAAGGTCCCATGTCCGAGCCAATCACGGTAACACTTCCCTCCTCACCTGGTTCAGGGGACCAGACTGGGACCGAAGGGTTCCACGGCAGTTCACTGCCGTGGTTTCTTGCTATTTCCTTCGTCGTGCTCCTGGCACTTTTGTTCATCGCCGACGCATTGGTAACAAGACGTCGCAGGCGCCCCGGGTCATGATGCATGTGCTTGCAGAGGGACGACCACGATGAGGTAAAACAATCCTGAACACCACCGAAGTGGAACTGGGAAGAATGCCGTAGTTGGTGAGCTTGCAAATCGGTTGGACATGCCTACAATTCGCAAGCACCTTTGAGAATTGTTGAGTCCAGACGACGGTCAGGCAAGGGAGGGGAGAATGTTCAAGAAGATCCTCATAGTGGTTGACAACTCCGAAGCCATGAAGGATGTGGTTGAGTACACGACAACGCTTTTCCCTGACGCTTTTTTCTATCTTTTCAGCATCATCAATCTTGGCTCGTTTGCAGGGTACTATACGAAGGTCGTTTTCAAGGAAATGAATGAATTGAGCGATCAGACCCTGGCGATGCTTGAGAGTCTTCTAGAAGAGAAGTCGATTCAATTCGCAACAAAGACCGAGGTCGGAAATCCCGTTGACGAGATTTGCAGTTTCGTCCGAAGCAACGATATCGACCTGATCGTCATAGAGACTCATGCAGGCATAACTGCCAACAAGATCAAGTTGGGCAAGACAACGTTCTCCATGATCATGCACTCCCGTATTCCCGTCCTGCTTCTGGGAGAAGATTTGAAGCCCAATCCAAGACCAAGAATTCTGCATCCTACGTCCGGGAGCAAGTATTCCGAACTTGCGACGCGCGTGACAGGCGAAGTTGCAGCTCAATGGAAGAGCCCCGTCGATGTTCTTGTGCTGAGTGATAAGAGAGAGAGCGTCAAAAGAAGCGTTGAGCAAATTCTGGCAAATTCCAGCGTAAGCGTGAGCTTCAGTTTTGCCGAACACGGCAAGGAAGTCTCCTCGGTCATTTCTCAGGCTTCAAATGCTGACATCATTATCGGCAGCAGAGGCTCACCTCGGAAGAGCTACAAGTTGAGATTCCTGTTCCGTCCCTTAGCGCTTGATCCCCATATCAGGCTTATTGTTGCGTTTCTTCCAAAGCCCTTCCTGCTGGTTTGCGACTAACTCCAAGGAGATAACCCATACGCATGAGCCCCCAGATCATTTCTTTAGTCATATTCGTCCTGGTGTACGCGTTCATCATCTTCAACATCCTGCCACGCTCGAGTGTCGCTCTGGTCGGAGCTTTCCTGCTGGTCATACTTGGCGTCCTCGAACCGAAGGAAATCGTGACTTCCATTAACTGGGATGCGATTGGGCTTATCTTTGGCATGTTCATTCTGGTACGAATGTTGACCGACAGCGGCTTTTTTGATTTCCTGAGCGTCAACGTTCTCAAGCTTACGAAAGGCGTTCCCATCAACGTCTTGGTTGCGTTCGCTCTTCTTACTGGATTGCTCGCGGCATTCATGGATAGCATCACCGTCCTTCTCTTCATGAGCGCCCTATCGATACAAATCGCAAAAAAACTGAAGATGAGCCCGGTCGCGTTTGTGCTCTCACAAATCACTGCCGCGAATATCGGTGGAAGTGCGACACTCATGGGGGACCCTCCCAACATCATCCTTGGGACAGGGCTTGGGGTTACCCTTATCCAGTTCATCAAGTACCTTGCGCCGATTTCAATGGCAATTCTCCTATTGAATACGCTGTACTTTGTTCTGTTCTACAAGAAGATGTTCAAGCAGTCAGGCAAGTTCGATGCGGACTATCTGAAAAACCTGAACCCACGGGAGCATGTCAAAGACTTCTATATGATGATCGCGTCAATGATCAGCTTCGCCGTGGCCATCGTCTTGCTGATCCTGCATGAGAAGATCAATATGCCAGTAGCATATGCGGGACTCATAGGTGCTTCTCTGGGGCTGGTACTCAATGGGAAGAAGGTCGCGAATATCTGGGAGTCCATTGACTGGGAAGTGCTTTTGTTCTTCAGTACACTCTTCATCATCATAGGCTCGCTGGAAAAGACCGGTGTCATTGCGTCGATCAGCAAGGGCATCGCACACGTCGCAAATGGCAGCGGCCTGGCTACGAAAGGAATCCTTCTCTGGATGTCAGGCATCCTCTCCGGATTCATTGATAACGTTCCCTTTGCAGCATCCATGGTTCCCGTCGTGAAGCTTCTTGCACCAGCAGGCGTTGTATCGTTATTGAGCATGGCGTTGATCGTAAGCTTCGGCACAGATGTAGGAGGCAATTTCACACCCATCGGCGCGTCAGCAAACGTCATTGGGCTTTCGATCCTGTCCAAGGCGGGCATCGACGTGGAATGGAAAGACTACCTGAAGGCGGTTGTCCCGATTACGTTCATCAATATTCTTGTGGCCGGCGTTCTGTTTGCCATTTTCTACAAATAGAGACGCAGAACCGTTCTCCTCTGCCGCGTGTCCTGTGCACGGCTCCAGGACGAATTCGCAGCATCCTTGGAACCCGAAGTGGAAGTTGTTGGAGGCGGGGCGCGCTGCGCCAGCGCCGAGCGTTTTCAGGAATCCGCAGGCGTGGGCAGTTTCAAGAGGAATCGTTCACTGCACAGCTGGATGATCGCCCGGGCAAACCTGCGTGTTTCGCTCGCCCGTGCGACGCGCGACATGTACAGGGACAGTCCGGGTTCACTGGAGTGCACACGCAGAGCTTCGCGGATAAGGCGGTGCCACTCTTCGGGCAGGATCCCCAGTGCGTACTCCGCGGCCCCCTGCTTGGACTTGACGGCATGCCGGTCCATGGTGTACAGGATGCGGCAGAGCGTCAGGACCGCAAACGCCACCCACGCCGAACTCAGGAAGAGCCAGCGCGAGTCTGCCTTCCGTGCCCAGTAGACACCGAGATTGTTGCACATCTCCTGCTCCAGGTCCACCCATGGGACGTCAGGGATGAACGCGGCCGGCTCGGGTCCGATGACGCTGATTCCACATTGGACCAGTGTGAGCCAGTCGGCCTTGCTGACTTCGCGGCGTCCGGCAAGGCTGCCGCCAGCGACGAAGAGGCAAGGAGTGTCCAGCTCGCCGGCCTCGATCTGGTCCAGTTCCGCGTATTCGCCGTCCAGCCTGGAAGCCCAGGGGTCAAGGTGACGCAGCTTCTGGTGCAGGGTCTTGATGGCAAGCTGGTCCTCCTCGCTGATCTGACCAACCATCACCGTCAGGAAATCGATGTTGCTTGAGCGTTCGACGAAGCCGCCCAGCGCCAGCGAGCCATACAGTGACACGGCGTAGACGCGTTCGGGGAAGGTAGCACGAAGAGCTGTCACATAGACGTGCAGTGCGTTGCGGAGACAGGCGGGGACCCGTGAGTCAGGCAGCGTGCCGTCCGACGGGCCGAACGCTCCCGGGGTATCGTTCGCTTCTGAGGAGTGGTGCATGATTACTGGTTCTTGAGGTAGCGTACCTTCTTCTTCCGCGGGATAGGCATTTGGCGTCCGTTCGTCGTCTGGAACGTGATATTGCCATCGAGTTCGAGCCAGGCCGTCCTGATGTCGCCCATCTTCTGAATATCGTGTTCCCGTGCGGCGGTCATGATTTCCTCCTCGTCGATGTGCTCCCGCTCCAGTGCGTCCACTTGTGGTATGCCCTGTTCGATCAGGGTTGTGCGCTGGCCCAGAATCATGCGTCGCAGACGTGGATAGCGATGCGCCAGTGCAGAAACACTGTAGTTGCGCACGAGGAGCGTTGCAGCGGCAACGATACCTCCCATGACCGAGGTATTCGGTCCGGTCATTGCGTTTTGGACTGCATTGGCGAGCAGAAGGATCATGACGAAATCGAACGATGCGAGTTCGCCCATCTCGCGTTTCCCGGACAGGCGCAGACCAGTCAGAACGAGGGCGTAGACGATAGCAGTCCGAAGCACGATTTGCCAGAGATCGGGTGTCAGTGTAAACATGGTTATCCTCCGTTTAGTCCTGAGATTGGGTGGACGGTGCCGGTTTCGGAGCAGAGTCGCTTTCGGCAAGCGTCCGCATGATGACGCTGCGCAGAAAGCGCTGGTCTCCAAGCCGGTTCTTCAGCGCCGTCTCGAGTGCTCCCACGGGATACAGGTTCTGTGGCGCCCTGGTGTCGCCCCACAGGTTGCTGGAGTAGTGCACGGCGATGGCGGAGGCGAGGTTGGCCAGGTGGACCGCCTCGGTCAGTCCCATGACAGGGAGCTCGATGCGGACCAGGTTGGCCATCTGGCTGGCGAAGGGGGTGACCGCTCGAAGGCGTAGAAAGAAGCTCATTTTGCTGCTGCCGCTGCTTTCAGGGTACCGGATCTCAAAGATCGGGGTGCGTTCGCTTGCTTTGAGTGAGAGCACCGTCGCAAACTGCTCACGCTGGAGGTAGGCCTCCTGGACGTTCTTGATGATGCCCGCCAGCTTGCCAGTCCCCGCGGCCAGACGGTGTTCGTAGGGGATGGGACCGTCCGTCACGACTGCCTTCACGTCCGGACGGTCCACTTGTTTCTGCGCCACGTCGTGCTCCAGTTCCTGCATGAGGTTGTTGAGTTCCTGACCGAAGTCGCCCGGCTCATGGCTTGCGGCAGTGCGAATCTCGTATTCGACGTCGAATGGGCATGATGCATCGCTTGTCAGCTTGACTGTTTGCACGTCTGGATCGGGGGCGTTGGTCACGAAATAGTGCCGTACTGTCTCGTCGCACAGCGCCTCTGCGACATCGTGAGTGCGGGAGCCATGCATCTGCATACAGCCCGCGGCCACGGAACCGAAGACGCCGTAATACGGCGGGTTGCCATCGATGATGCCGTGCATGTCGATGCGCCGCACGCCGTCGACAAATGCGACGCGGACCGTGTCGACTTCTGCGAACGCGGCGTCCGGTACCTGCACGGGCACCCAGTGGTCAAGGTCGCGGCATTCCGTGGTCGGCACCACCTCGTAGGAACGTTTCTGATCCGTCAATGAGATCTCCGTGGAACCGGTATAGATGCTCTGCCAGTAATCGGGCCGAATATTCATCATGCCATCTCCCGACGAGCGATGTGAGCGGAACCACTCTGATTGGTCACCTCGAGGACCGTCTCGAAGCGTTCCACGAGGTCTGCCCGGTGGGTGATGATGCCTACGAGTGAGCCATCCCGGCGCAAGGACTCCAGGACGTCGGCGACACCCTGGACAGTGGTCTCGTCCAGTGTTCCAAAGCCCTCGTCGATGAAGAAGCTGTCCAGGTCGACGCTCGTCGACAGCAGGTCCTTGACGGCCAGCGCCAGTGCAAGAGAAGCGAGAAACGTTTCTCCCCCGGACAGTGTGGCGACGTCGCGTGGTCCCGAAGCGCTGAACGCGTCCTGCACCATCATCTGGTCGCCCTCATCCAGCAGCAGTTCGAAGCGTCCCTTGCTCAGGACCTGCAGGTGGTCATTTGCCGTCACCAGCAGTTGTTCGAGGATGCCACTGCTGACGAATGCCACCATGCCCTTGCTGCCGAAGTCACGAGCGACCTGCTGGTAGGTCGACAGCAGGCGGGTTACCTGTTCCTTGCGAGCCAGGCGGTCGGCAAGGAACGCACGGCGGGCGAGGAGGTCGTCCTTGCTCCGGCGGGCCGCTGTCAGGTCCTCCTGCGCGCGGGAGAAGTCCGTGGCTGCAGTCTCACGTGCAGCGCGTGCAGTGTCTAGGCCACCCTCAGATGGCAAATCGGGGCCGAGCTCCTGCTCCAGCATGTCCACCTGCGCGGCAGCGGCAGCGGTTTCCTGATCGTATTGCCTGACCGACGCTTGAAGTGCGGCCAGCTTGTCGGGAGAGAGGACGGCGGCCTTCATCGATGCAATGGAATCGAACCCGTGCGTGCCGGCCTGCGTCAGCAGGTCGCTCTGCAGCGTTTCAACCTGGGACTCCGCCTGACTGCACTGGCCTGCCAGTGTCGCGGCCTTCGTCTGGAACTCGGCCAGCTGCGCGCGGGCACCTTCTTCCTTCTTGCGGTACTCTTCGAGCTGAAGGGCGATGGCCTTCTGTGCCGTGCGGGTCGTCGTTTCCTGCCCCCTCAGCTGAGCGAGCCGCGCATGGAGGAACGCGGCCGGGTTGCTGCTGCCCTCGCGAGCGACCGTCGGGTCCATGACCAGGCGCAAGGTCAGCTCGTGCGCCTCATGCCGGTCATCCTTGTCCTCGGCCTTCAGCGCGGTCAGCTGCCGCGTCAGCTCCTCGGCCCGGACCTTGTCTGTCCCTGACCTCTTCTCCTGCTCTGTGAGGTTCTCCTGACAATGCTCGGCATTCTTGCGCGCATCGTCGCGGGCTGTCTTGAGGTGTGCGAAGTCCGTGCGTTCCGCGTGCGCGACCAGAGTCTCCACGACATGGCCGCACACCGGGCAGGTGTCACCCGGCTTCAGGCCCTGCTGAACGATGACTGTGGCGTTGCTCTGGCGCGCCCGTTCGAACGCATCCTCGGCCTGCGTGGAACCATCGCGGGCCCTGGCAAGTGCTTCCTGGAGCTGGATCCGGTGCTCGTCCTGGAGCTTCATGGTCTCGTTCAGCTGGGTGATGCCATTTTCAAGCTTCGTGGCCTTTTCCGCGGCCGTATCCGTCTTGTGCTGGAGTTCTTCCAGGCGGGCAGCAAAAGGCTGGAGTTCGCTCAGGCGTGCAGTCACAGAGGCGATCTCCTCCAGTTTCTCAGTAAACGCAGCCTCGCTTGCGCGCAGAGACGTATCAGCACGAGCGGCCTGCGCAGTTTCGAGAGCCTTCTGCGCGGCCACGACTGCAGCAGATGCCTTGTCGCGATCGACTGTCAGCGCCTCAAGTTCACCAGCCAGGCGTGTCCAGTTGGCCAGCGATGGCTGCAGCGACGCAAGGGCGAGGCCGGTGGCAAGGTGCGTGCGGTGACCGTTGATCTCGTCGGCCCTGGCACGAAGGATCGCAAGCTGTCCCTGAAGCTTCGCCAGCTGGCGTGCCTTGGATGCCCGCTGTTCCATCATGGCCAGCTCCAGGTCGCGCGCCTTCAGCTGTTCCTGGAGCAGGGCAACCTTGTGTCCGGTGTCTATGACGGCGTGGTCCAGAAGACTCATGGCTTCGTCGGTCAAGGCGTCTTGGTCGATACCCGCCAGGTCGTGATCCAGACCTCCCAGTGCACCCATCAGCGTACCGGCATGGGCGCTAGCCGCTTTGCCGATGCGCTCGTAGATGTCCAGGCTGAGCAGCGAAATCAGGATGTCTCTGCGCGCACGGGGTGTGTCGGGCTTAAGGAAGCGGTCGAACTGTCCCTGCGGCAGGACGATGATGCGCGTAAAGACGTCGAAGCTCATGTGCAGCAGTGTCTCTTCAATGTAGTGGTCGGCATCCTTCTTCTTCAGGAGCTGGGTGAGCTGGCCGCCGTCCTTGAAGATCTGGACGTCCTCCCTCATGACTGTTCCCTGCCGGATGATCCTGTACGTCGCGCCGCCAAGGTCGAACGTAAGGGCGACGTGAAACTGCTTAGCACCGCGGCTGATGATATTCTCGCGTTGCCCGTTTTCTGTCCGGATGCGCGGGATACGCCCATACAGCGCGTAGCAGATCGCGTCGACGACCGAGGACTTGCCTGATCCAGTCTCTCCGACGATAGCAAACAGCGACATGTCAGTGAAATCCAGGGTGACCGGATCGCGGTAGGGCATAAAGTTCTCGACTTCAAGCGTCTGTATCCGCATGCGTCACCTCCCGGTACAGCTCACCGACTACCTTCATGACATCGTCGGTGGCCTCCCCCGAGTCCTTTTGTGCGCCTTCTCCGCCATAGGCCCGATACATCGACTGTACGGTCTCGAGGTTCGTGCTGGCCAGCGCCGCGATGGTTGGCCGGGTTGTCGCTGCTGCCTTGGAGCGCAGAAACTCCACCTTGACGACCCATGGACACGCTGCGCGTATCTCGCCCTGCAGGTTGAACGGTGGGTCGTCAGCGTGGATGCGTGCCTTCGTGTATCCAGAGTCCCTGAAGGGTTCCAGTCGGCTTGGCCAGTCCTGGGTGGTGCACTCGACGTTGTGCAGAGGGATGGCGGATTTCAGGTCACAGAACTGCACGGTCAGGTTGCCCTTCGTGTCTGCGTCCACAAGGTTGAATCCCTTGGGAGTCCCCTCCTCGCTGAAGTTGACCCGGAAGATGCTGCCGGAGTATTCCGAGCGAGCAGGCGCATTTACCAGCTGCTGATGGCGATGGACGTGGCCGAGGGCATTGTACATCGTCTGTGAGGGAAGGCTCTGCGCCGGGATGGCAAAGAATGGGCTGACCGACATGGGGCGTTCGGTGTCCGTCAGCTGTGCCCCGCCGATCATGAGGTGCGCAGCGAAGATGTTGATGTCCGTTGTGTCCATGTGGCCGGCAAGCCAGCGGATGAACGTGCTGACACTGCCGGCGTAGTCGCCGTGGACGTCGTCGCCTGCGCCGTTCAGCTTCATGACGACACGTTCGTGGGGATACGGGAGCGCGGTCACGACGACAGGCTCGTCGGCGCGCGACCGGAACGCGACTTGATACTGTTCGCTGGACGGTTTCTCGAACACGGATGCTGTCCCAAGGCTCAGCAGGCTCTTGCTGGGGACAAACACCTGTCCGTCGTGGTTGCCGGCCAGGACGACCGCACGGATGCCTGCGCCGCTGAGGCGCGCAAAGAAGTCGAAGACGAGTTTCTGGCTGACGTTGCCGGGCATCGGATTGTCGAACACGTCACCAGCGACGAGCACTGCGTCCACCTTCTCGGACTGCGCAGCGGCAAACAGCTCATCCAGAAGCTTCCCTGTCTCATCAAACCGGTCCAGTCCAGCCAGCGTGCTTCCGACATGCCAGTCGGCGGTATGCAGTAGTCTCATGTTGTCAGTATACCGCCGATTGCAGAGACTCCACGTGTTTCCGTGTCATTCCCGCGTATGCGAGCGCATCCCTCCAAGATCCGTCATTCCCCCGAGCCCTTTTGTCCAAGCCCCCCGAGCATTTCTTTCCAATACGAGGGGCGCTTCTGAGGGGTGCTTCCCACGAGCATGTCAGTGCCATGGGAGTGGCGTTCTGCCGCGCATGCGGGAATCGACCCTTTCAGCCAGCCAGCATCTTCGCGGGGACGACAAAACCTCGCCGCCCAATCCATTCCTCCAGTCCCGAACGTACGGCACCAAGCCCGTACCTTAGCACATGTGTGCATAATCAGAATATCCACTGTTGCATCCTGTGCCACATCCCTATCATATGACCATGCGTGGAGCGGCGCCGTGGACTTGCTGGGGTCGCTGCACTGGCTGGGAGGCCGCTATGAGACATGCACAGCGTTCCGTTGCCATACTGATCGTCGTTGCCATCCTGCTTGCGCTGCCGTTTACACCATCTTCAGCGCGGGGGCAGGCCAGCGGAGCACAGACCATCATCATCCTGCAAGTCGGCAAGTCGACGATGACCGTGAACGGCGTGAGCCAGGCCATCGACCCGCAGGGGACCGTGCCAGTCATCGTCGAGAGTAGGACGTTCCTGCCCATCCGGGCGATCGTCGAGGCCCTCGGCGGGAGTATCGCCTGGACCGCGGCCGAGCAGAAGGTCACCATCATCATGGGGTCCGACGTCATTGAGCTCTTCATCGGCAAGAGCACGGCCCGCGTCAACGGTTCACCCGTGAACATTGACTCAGCCAACGCCAAGGTGACGCCACGCATCGTGGGCGGGCGTACAATGCTTCCCGTACGGTTTATCACGGAACAGCTTGGCGGGACCGTCGTCTGGAACGATGCAACGAAGACCGCTACCCTGACGTTCGGGTCGACGACGACGCAGACGACTCTCTCAGTGACAGAGATTGCCAAGAAGGTGGAGTCGGTCGTCTATATCGAGGTTGCGTTCGGTGACGGGAAGGGTGCGTCTGGATCCGGGTTCATCATCTCCCTGGATGGGCGCATCGTGACAAACTATCATGTCATTGACGGTGCTGCCTCGGGCAAGGTCGTCCTCAACGACGGGACCACGTTCACCGACATCAAGGTCCTGGGCTGGGACAAGGAAGGTGACCTGGCCATCATCAAGGTTCCCGGGAGCGGTCTGCCGGCGGTGACTACGGGAAACTCCGATACCGCCCAGATCGGTGAAGCGGTCGTGGCCATCGGCAGTCCGCTGGGCCTTCAGAACACAGTCAGCACAGGCATCATCAGCGCCCGGCGCGAGGGCTACCTGCAGACGACAGCACCGATAAGTCATGGCAGTTCCGGTGGTGCCCTGTTCAACATGATGGGCGAGGTGGTTGGCATCACATCGGCCGGGATGGAGGAAGGAGCGAACCTGGGGTTCGCCATCCCCATCAATGAGGTCAAGTCACTGACGACGACTCAGGCGCTCACGCTGGCACAGTTCACTGCGCAGACGTCCGGCAGCGTGACATCCTCATTGAACGCCCCCGGTCTGACCCAGCCTGCAGCGACCACCGACGTCGACACGCTGACCCCAACGTTCCAATGGGCGAAGGTGGCGACTGCGACGCGCTATACGTTCTGGTTGGGAACGGGTACGACTGGCACGGAGGACAGCAAGATCTACAGTGAAGTTGTGACAACCAACACGCTGACACTGCCTGCGGGCATTCTGACTGACGGTGGTACCTATACGTGGGCGGTGGGGGCCGGCAACGACACGGGGTGGGGTGACTGGTCGGAGGACAGCGTTTTCTCCGTGAGGTCGGCTGGAACCCTTGGCGTCCCGGAAGCGTTGGAACCTGATCAGCAGGTAACGGTGCCAACACTGACGCCGACGTTCTACTGGCGTGCCGTGACCGGAGCGACCCGGTACACGTTCTGGCTGGGCAAGGGAACCAGCGGCTCACAGGACTCGGAGGTGTTTTCGACCGTAGTCACGGGGACGTCGTTCACACTGCCCGCAACAGTTCTGGAGAGCGGCGGTGAGTACACCTGGAACGTTTCCGCCGGCGATGCTTCTGACTGGGGAGAGTGGGGTGAAGACCAGTACTTCACGGTCGACGTCTCGTCGGGTCTGAGGGTGCCGGCACTGCTGACGCCACTGCCCTATGCAACCGGCGTGCCGCGGACGGCGATGTTCACCTGGGTACCTGTGTCTGGAGCGACCCGGTACACGTTCTGGCTGGGCAAGGGAACCAGCGGCTCACAGGACTCGGAGGTGTTTTCGACCGTAGTCACGGGGACGTCCTACACGGTTCCGGCAGGAAAGCTGGACGCGGGCGCAGTCTACACGTGGAACGTATCAGCCGGCACCGCGACAGCATGGGGCGACTGGACCATGGACCGCTATTTCAAGACGGCCCCTTGAAACGGGTGAGGAGGAATCATGATACTCGACGCCATAAAAAACCGCTATAGTGTACGTCACTACAAAGACCAGCCGGTCGAGGACGACAAGCTCGCGGAGGTCCTGGAAGCAGGCAGGCTGGCCCCGTCGGGCTGCAACACCCAGCCATGGAAGCTGGTTGTCGTTCGCGACCGTGCCGTCATACGGTCCATGGTCCATGCCATCGGCGGACAGCAGTTCGTCGGGCAGGCGCGCGTTCTTGTCGTCGCATGCAAGAACGGCGAGGGATACAACATCGGTCATCAGTATGACGGAGCCATCATCGACATTACGATTGCCCTTGACCATATGACCCTGCAGGCTGCCTCGATGGACCTGGGGACGTGTTGGCTGGGCAACTACGACGGCGACGAGATCCGCGCCCTACTTGACATACCGCCGGAGAACCCCGTCGTGGCCATCCTCGCGCTGGGGTACCCTGACGAGAACCATCCGCAGCAGCCGCGTCCGCGCAAGCCGCTGGGTGAACTGGTGTGCTGGGAGAAGTTCAAAGGCTGACGGGACGCTGATGGTCGTCCACCGGGACGACGCGCAGGAATCGCCGGTGTTGCGTGTCCCCGGGACAGTGCTACCTTGTGCTGGCGTGGGCGCATCTCACGAAAACGGTACAGGGGGAGAGGGTGGACATATCGAAACGCGAGGAAGCAGTTGCGTATCTCGTCCAGAAGGCAACGTATCCAATGTGGTCCAAAGCGGGGACCTGGTTCCGTGATGCAGACGGTGGGCGGGTAGAAAAGCCGCAAGGGAATGCCATTGTTCAGGCACTGGACCTCGTCACCAAGGAGGCCTGCACCGCCGTCCGCAAGGAAGTCCGGTCACGCGTCAACGCCGAGCGCACGTACGTTCCCATCAGGGAGTGGGCGATCGACGAACGTCCCCGCGAACAGCTGGCGAAGCGCGGAGCCGACACCATGAGCAACGCACGCCTGCTGGCCATTCTGTTCAGGACGGGCAGCCACGGCAAGAGCGCCGAGGAGCTGGGCCGAGACGTGTTCAACCGGTTCGGCGGTTGGAGCCAGCTGGACCAGGCCAGCGTCGAGGACCTCTGCGACGTACGCGGCATCGGCCTCGCCAAGGCGGTCGAACTCAAGGCAGCCATCGACAACAAGGTCATCAAAGATGCTGAGGTCAGCCGGGGCAGCATCAGCGCCAGCGTCGTGGACCCCGCCGACATCGTCCGCGAAGCCTGCATCCACCATGCCAGCCGTGTGGTCCTCGTCCACAACCACCCGAGCGGAGAGTGCGATCCTTCCAAAGAGGACATTGACACCACTAACAAGATCACCCAGGCCCTCAAGTACGTTGGTGTGCGTGTCCTGGACCACATCATCGTGGGTCGCGCCCGCCAGGACTACTTCAGCTTCGCGAGAGCCGGGATGGTGTAGAGGCCAATTGCTGATTGTGCCCGATGACCGTGAACTGGGGCGTCACGATAAGACGGTACATGGGTCCCATCGTGCAAGGACATCAATTTCGGCTCTTCTCTATTGCGCGCTAGCATATGCACAACTAGCACGTTACACTAATGGTGGAGAGAATGATCTCCGTTGCGTGCCGCAACGATACGGCGCGCTGATGGTGATGGTGACCAGGTACCACGCCACCGCCCTTGTTGAAAGAAAGCCCGTGTTGGAGGTGCATAGCATGAAGGCGACTGAAGCACGAGATAATTCACTTGCTGCCACAATCATGGTTCTGATTCTTTGTCTAGCCCTGAGCTTGTCGGGTGTGCTGATGGGCGCTCCTGCTGTTCAGGCGGCAGATACTCATACGTGGACCCAACTGCCCCTGTATGGGGGCAGTGTCTTTGCTCTTGTGGTCAATCCTGTGGATCCTGCCATCCTCTACGCTGGCACGAATGGTGGTGGTGTCTTTCGCTCTACCGACAGTGGGACCACCTGGGTGGCTGTGAATACTGGCTTCATCACCAACACTCTTGTCGAATCTCTTGCCATCGATCCTCTCTCCCCCACCATCCTCTACGCCAGCACGAATGGTAGTGGCGTCTTCCGCTCCACGGACAGCGGGACGACTTGGGTGGCGGTGAACACGGGCCTCACCGACATGTATGTCCTGAGTCTTGCCATCGACCCGCTCACTTCCACGACTCTCTACGCCGGCACTGAGACCAGAGGTGTCTTCCGCTCTATGGACAGTGGTACCCACTGGACTGCCGTGAACATCGATCTTACCTATGGCTATATGAGGGTCACGTCTCTTGCTATCGATTCCCTCACCCCAACGACCCTGTATGCCGGCACCTTTGGCGAAGGTGTCCTTCGTTCTACGGACAGTGGTGCCCACTGGTCCGGCCTGAGGACCACCATCAGCAAAGAGGGCGTCACATCTCTTGTCATCGACCCTCTCTCCCGCACCAT
>JAPLGH010000146.1 GCA_026390285.1 Caldisericota bacterium | reverse complement strand
CAAACCAAAGAGCAAACCGACCGACAAGCTGCAGCTCGTGTCAGCTTCTCTGTACTCCAAAGCCGACAACGGTGCGCTCATCGAGAGTACGGGGAACCGCGTGCGGTACTTCGCCTATGCGCTGACACGTGCGACACCGACGAAGGTGGTCTGGCAGGTCGCACGAGTACCGTTTGTCGGCTTTGCGCAGAACTGGCAGGACCCGATCGGGCTCGTCGCCTCGGGTCAGGTGACCGGGATGGCAGGCGAATTCTCCATCGACTTCGGGGCGTTTGCCTCGAAACTGGGTTCATCCGGCACCCTCCAACCGCTCTCGATGCCAATTGTCCGGGTTTCAGCGACAGCCAAGACCCAGCAGATTCTGTATGTGCGAGCAGTACCGGTCGACGGCAGGGGTCAGTGCATCGGTGACCCGGGCGAAGGGATACGTGTGTTGTACGGAAGCAGTCTGTCGATACCGCCATCTGCAGGTTCGCCTCTGGCCTCCCCCTCCTTCCAGTTGTGGACAACCAGGCAGGGCGGGGAACCGAATGGACAAGGAGAGTATCCCAACAAGCTGGAACACCTCACTGAAGTCGGGGTTGCCTGCACAGAAACGACGCCTCACTGGTTTCAATTCCAGGGTGCGGGAGCGACCACCAGCAGTATCGTCTTCCAGGTTTCTGCCAAGCCATTTAGCAACGTGGAGAACTGGGACGCGCCATCGGGGTTGGTCTATACCAAAGCGTACAGCGCTCTTCCTGTCGCACTCCTTGCCAACTACCAAAACACGGTCCCCATCCCGTTTCATGACTTTGGTCCAGCCGCGGCTACGCTGGAGCCCGGCGAGGCTATATCGTACTACGTGAGAGCGGTTGCGCTCAGCACTTCAGTGACGCCCGGGGTGATATCGGCAGCCCTGTCTGAGACCATGACGGTCAACTACTTCAAGCAGCAGAAGGTGACGATCTACACGTCGAAGACAGTCTCCGTTCCTGCGTACACCCCTACGATCAAAGTAGTCCACTACGAACCGGTGCAGTGGGAGGATCCCAACTGGTCTCACTACTATACGGTGTACCGGTATCCCAAGTGGAATGAGCTGAACTTCAACATCACGAACGGGAGTTCGACGCTCTACACGTATTGGCATTACTTCTGGCAGGACCACAGCATGACGCCTGACCGCTATGAAAAGGAGATCCTGTGGAAGTGGCTTGCGCCAGGATCCTATCTCCAGGTCTGGGACAAGCAGGAGAACAAGTCCTGGTGGGGAGAGCTGTGGGACGGCATCGTGAGCTTCTTCAAGTCGATCGTTGACGTTGTTGCCAAGGTCGTCAACTGGGCGTCGACGTCGTTTGCCAAGCTCAAGGCAGGCATCATCTCGTTCATAGCGGCGAACTTCCCGCTGATACCGGACGACTTGCGAGGCTACCTTCAGGTTGCGCTGACCATGCTGGTGGACTCCGGCCTTGCGTCGCTGGGCATTCCACCATCTCTGCCCAATTTCGATGAGCTGGCCAACGGCGGTCTTGACTACCTCGCCAAAGAGGGACTGGCAGCGGCCGGTGTTGAGGCAGACGCCATAACGGATGCCGTCCTGAGTGAGGCGAAGTCAGTGATAAAGGCGAAGCTGGCGGATTCCACCAACAGCGCATCACCTAACCCGCTCAATGCTCCGTTCCTGCACCCGGATCCTCGATACCTCTATCAGCCTGCGTATATCGATATCAAGGTAGCCAATCCTTATCCAGACAAGCCTTCGCTCGCCGGTTACCTGAATATCGATACCGGATGGGACTGGAAGGACACTAACATCACCGTCAACACGTCGACATGGGCTGAGAAGCCGACAGGTCAGATATGGGCTGACGCGCTGGCCTACAGGGACCACTTCTTCAACGGCCTGAGGAAAGGCTATCCCTACTACCCTGTCAAATACTGCATCTATGAGCCGATGCGGGACATTGCCATCCCGTCGCTGAAGCCAGGAGAGAGCACAACCGTACGTGTCTACCTGAAGGAGTACACCAGCGGGCCGTATCCGTTTGCACCGCAGGGAGAGTCGGTCACGTGGGACGACTTCACGAACCTGTACTGGGGCGCTACCGGCAAGGCAGATTTTACCGTTTGGACAAGCGGGTTCAATTTGAAGCCCATCACGCCGGCGACGTCGCTTGACCCCGCCACGAACACCATCTATACCTACAAATACGACGGTGGACCCATGTCCGAGACATTCCAGACAGTGCCGAAAGACCCGTACAAGTAGAGCTGCATCATCGTCAGACTGCTTTAGACTGCTGCTTAGCTCTGGCGGCCGGAGGTCAATGACCTCCGGCCGTTGTCATGGGCGGCGTGACAATACCGCAACCGGCAATATACTGTCCATGACGGGAGGTGAGCGATGGACGAGAAGGAGAAGGCACGTTTGGCGCAGACGCTGAAAGCGCAGCTGTCTGGGGTACAGCGGCCCGGCCCCGTTATCCCGTCTGTACATCTTGCCATCCGGCCCGACGTCGCTCCGTTTGCCCTTGCGGCTTGTGCCGCGAATACCCGTCTCCATCGGCACATCGATGAAGCGCTGCGGCTGGCCGACCCCGCGTGGGATGCACACGCCGCGAGCAGTACGCACGTGCGTCATCCGGCGCTGGTCACGTTGTCCACAGAAGACGCTGCGTATGCTTGCAGGCTGGTCGGAGTATCTGTGGCGGCCCAGCACGACCAGCGGGCGCGTGTATGCTTGGGTGAGATCATGCGAGATGGCTGGCGCCGGGCGTGGCAGATGGTCAGCGCCGGCGAGAGCATCAGCCTGGAGCGCTTCAGGGCGATGCATCCGAGCGAACAGCAGCAAGAGCTTGATGTAGAGCTGGTCGTACTGACATGGTACGCCGGCGTCTGTGGTGTCCCGGTAGCAGAGACGCCGATGCGCGAGGCTCTGGATCAAGTCCTCGTGAAGGCGCTGCATCGTCTGACCCTGGCGGCGGCGGAGATCGATCCGGAAAGCCGCGCCCGCTACGATGCCGCCCTACGCTATGACCAGCTGTGGTGGCGTGCGAACAGTGAGGACAATGGAGATCGGGAGCTTGTGACACGTCTGAGCGCTGCTCGTGACGTTCTCAGGCAGGTGACGCGGGTGGACCAAGCCGTTTCTCCGGGAATGGGTGACGTCTGGCAGGCAGCCTTTTTGCTTGCTGAAGCCGATGCCGGACTCGACGACGGGACGGCTGTCAGTATGCTCGCCGGGTTCTTTGCTCTCAGGCGGATATCCACAACGGCATCGGCCATCTCATATGATCCCCCGCCGTCGCCTGGCACGTCGACCGACGGAAGCGAACTCCGCAAGGCACGAGCGGGCCTTGCGGTTCAGCTGCGGGAGGGACACCGCCTGACTGGTGAACTGGATCGGGCGCGCGAACGGCTCAGTGCACGAGAGGCTGAGATATCGCGGCTCACGGGCATTCTTGCGGCGCGTGGCGAACCTGAGCCTGAAGTGCAGTACACCGTGCACGCCATCGCCGAGCGGGTCCTGGTCGCCGGCGGCCATGAGAGCCTGTCCCGCAACCTGCAGACATGGCTTCCCAACAGCGTCTGCATCGCCACGAACGGCAAGGAGGACCTCGATCCGGCAGTCCTTTCGACGACGCGCCTCGTGGTCGTCCTGACATCGT
>JAPLGH010000190.1 GCA_026390285.1 Caldisericota bacterium | reverse complement strand
TGAGGCGCACAAGAGAGATCTGCCCATCCTGATGCTGGATTGGCGCAGCGCCAAGCACATCCTGCAGGAGATCGACCGTTCCCTGGCCGCCCAGCAGGACCTTCCGGCAAAGCAGTAGGACGCGTCGTCATTCCCCCCCGAGCATTTCAGTTCAATACGAGGGGTGTTCTCGGCGCCCGCAGGAATCCATCCGTGCTCCATGGCCGGGTTCCAGCACCTGTAACAATCAATGTTCTGGTTTGTTGCCGTTGTCCAGGCTGGTGAGTGTCATATACTAAAAGGTCAGGTACAGATGACTCTATGCCTGAGCGTGGAGGTCCAGAGAGTGAGAATGCGCAAGGCAGCAGGATGGATCCTGCTGGTGATAGCAGTAGCAGCGGTGGTCGCAGTATCGGTCGGGTTCAGCCGTGATCATGCCGACAAGGATCAAGTGGTCGCCTATGTGCAGTCGGCGGACATCTGGCAGGCCAGACAGCATCTCCTGTGGCAGGAGGCTGACGTCGCCTATAGTGTCCAGGTGGCACAGCAGGAACGGATCCTGCAGGCGGCCGAGGCGGAAGAGGCGGCTGATGTGGCTTTGGTACAGGCGGGCGACCATGCTGCGATGCTGCGGCAGGGCGACCGTGAGGACCAGCTGATCCGGTCAGTCGTCGCGGCGTGCGATCCGGCGGTTGCCATGCAGCTGCCGACGGTAGGGGAGCTGGCATGGCCGCTGACGGGACCCATGAAGGTCACGTCGCCCTATGGCGAGCGCATGCACCCGATCATCGGTGAAGAGGCGTTCCACCGAGGCATCGACCTGCATGCTCGGTACGGCTCAGCTATTCTTGCGCCCGCCGACGGGGTTGTCCTGTACGTCGGCCCCAAGACCGCTTATGGCAACATGCTCGTCGTGTTGCACGGTGGAGGCATTGCCACCGTCTACGGCCACTTATGGAAGTTCGCGGTTCACCCATACGAACGCGTCCAGAAAGGACAGATCCTCGGATATACGGGCAACACGGGCTTTAGCACCGGACCTCACCTGCACTTCGAAGTGCGCCAGGATGGCGAGCCGACCAATCCGCTGGAGTGGATGCCTCCGATCGAGACAACCGAACAGGGGCACTGACAGGGCAAGGCGCTCAGAGGTCCTGTTGGGCCTCTATTCTATTGGCAAGCCGTAGGTGCCGTTGGTTGGGTCCATAAACAGAGGGACGTGTGGTGGCAGTACCGTGAAGACGACGAAGATGCCGGCTAAGGCAATGACCGAGAGCAGAGCCGCGACGCGACCCCCTCGCGTGCAATGAAGGCGGGTAGTCAGCTGGTAGAACAGTACCTGCCCCAGAACGACTGTCAGCGTGAAGTCCACAATGTCCATCACAAACAGGTCACCGTGTGCGATCGCGGCGTAGGCATAGTAGAATGCTATCTGGAACAGCGGCATGAACCACAGCACGACAGCCGATGCCCCGATCAGTTCAGAAGAGCGCAGTCGTTCCAGTGATAGTGCCATGAAGACATACTAGAGGAGCGGCGGCAGGAAGACCAGCTTGGCGTGTTCCCAGATGGACTCATTGACAGGGGCGAGCAACCCCACGAGAGTGCTCTGACCAAACCAGCCATAGAAGAAGTGCAGAGCCGAGCCGAAAAGTACCATGAATACGGCGCCGACGACGATGACTCGAAGCAGTCTCCGATTGTCGGGCACGTCTCGCGTCCTGGCATTCACGTGTCTCTCCCTGTGCGGATCTTACGCCCCCGGCACGATGCCGCCCATTGGTGTCAGATCGAGCCCGCTTGTGCGCAGAACCCGGATGAGCGCATTGAGTCCCACGGAATCGCACGCCATGTGTCCGGCGACGACGAGCATCCCCTTAACTTCCGACTGGCGCAGTTTCAGGACGTCGGCGACCTCCATGTGCAGGGTCATCACGGTCGCGACGCCATGCCGCCAATACGCTTCCACGACGGCAGCTCCACCGTTGGTGCCACCTGCGAAGGCCGTGACGACCTTGCCGGCTGCCGCAGCGGGGTCTCCGACGACCACCGCGGGACGCGTCTTCGCATGCGCGAACTCAGGAATTTCCAGCAGGATGTCGGTCAGGTCCTGTACAGTTGCTGCAGGGCCGGTCTCAGCCAGGCGCCGCTGAACGTGGGGGTCCACGATGCGTTCCATCATAAGGTCGCAGGGATAGTGGACGTTCATGAACGGCATCCCCATGAGGCGGGCGACGCTGGGCATGTAGTCCCAGTTGCGCATGTGGTTGTTTCGCTCGACACTGAACTGCCTGGGCCGCAGAGCCTCACGTGCCTCGTCCCCCGGCACACCTGCTTTCGTGAGGGTCTGCAGTTGTCGGTTCATGACGAGGTGCAGGTTCAGCATGGCCTCGTTTCCCTGCGGGTGATGCACGATGACGCCGTCGTACCCAAGGTCGCGGGCTATGTTCAGTAGGCCGGTATCGGCGTCGATGCACACCAGTGCCTTGGTGATCTCGCCGGGCACGTACACCTGAGTGTCCTCCGGGACCTCCGTGAGTCCCGCCATGTCCAGTGCCAGCTGCATGATTCGGTCGGTGTGCATAAGTCCTTCCTCCTAGTAGTTGAAGTAGCTGTTGCCGATGAACTCGCGAATGATGGACGTGCTGGGGATGACGTCGATGTCCATTACCGGCAGAAAGTAGTCAAGGAACCGGATCAGCCGGCGTGCCTCGGAATACTCGGGCACCGTGTTGTCGATCTGCAGCAGCAGCTGCATGGCGTAGTTCTTGAGGAAGGCCAACTCGTACACGAGCGATGAGTTGAACATGGCGTCGCCGTTCTCCTGGAAGGGGAAGATGTGCTGCTCCTCGCCCATGCGGACCGAGTGCCAGATCTGCAGGGTCTGCAGGGCCGAGTACCCGCGGAAGTTGTGGTCACGTACCATGCGCCGGAGGATTCGCACGTCGGTGGTCGGGATGCGGTTGTCGGCGTCAAGGTTGAGGAAGGTGAGGGCCGACACATAGATGCGATACTTGGCGCTGTCCGGGACCTGGGACGTCAGCTTCGGGTTCAGGCCATGGATACCCTCGACGACGAGGATGGTACGGTTGTTGGGGACGATGGTATCGCCAGTTTCGGTGGAGGTCCCGGTCTTGAAGCTGTACTTCGGTCGTGTGACAGTCTCCCCGGCCAGGATACGGTTGAGGTCGTTGTTGAACCGCACCGTGTTGAGCGACTCCAGGCACTCGAAGTCGGGCTTGCCACCGGGGTCAAGAGGCGTCTTGTCACGGTCGATGAAGTAGTCGTCCAGGGAGATGGCGTGAGGGTCGAAGCCGTTGACCCGGAGCTGCAGCGCCAACCGCTTGCTGAATGTCGTCTTGCCCGACGATGAAGGGCCCGCGATGAGGACCAGGTGTGCTCCCGAGGCTGTAACGCGGTCGGCCAGCTGCGCGATCTTCTTCTCGTGCAGCATCTCACTGACCATGATGAGCTCACGGGTGCGCCCACTGGCCACGACATCATTGAGGTCTCCCGCCGTCTCCACGCCGATAATGCGTCCCCACTCCTCAGCCTCGTCAAAGATGTCGGCCAGCTTGGTCTGAGGGACGTAGTCCGGCAGGGCGTTGGGGCTGGTGATGCCGGGGAACACCAGCACCATTCCGGTGCGGTATGGGATGAGGTCGAAGAGTGGCGTATCGCCGGTGCTGTGCGGCATGAAGCCATAGAAGTAGTTGGGGTGTTTGCCCAGGTAGTAGATGTTGACCGTGGACTTGCTGCGGAAGCGCAGCAGCTCAGCCTTGTCATGCATACCCATGCCTTCCAGCAGCTGCAGGGCATCCCACTTGTACAGCTCCTTCTTCTGGTACTCCACGTCCTGGTCGACGAGTTCTTGCATATGCTGCCGGATCTGGACGACTTCATCGTCGGTCACGCGCATTTCCCGGAAGTCGCAGAACAGGCCCAGCCCCAGCGAATGGAGGACGCGCAGCCTGCGGTCGGGAAACAGGTCGCGGGCCGCAGCATATAGGATGAACACGAGGCCGCGCTGATAGATGCGTGCTCCGTCTTCCATGGTCAAGTCGATGAAGCGGATGGTGGCGTCATGGTTGAGCGTCTTGAACAGCTCACGGATGTCGTTGTTGACGCGGGCCGCCATAATGCGAGACGTATGGTGAGCTGCGTAGTCTTTAGCCAGCGAGTCCAGGCGGACCCCTCGCGGGTACAGGACATCCTCGCCAGTCTCCTCTATGTGCAATCTGATCATCTCTGTCGCCATTGTGATGCCTCCTGACCTCTCAGTCTACGCCTACTGCCGGGAGGGGCAAGACGTGGCGGGGCTAGTTGCCGCTGCTGTCCATCACGGCGTATGTTCCGATCAGGCTACTGACCACCAGTCCTCTTAGTCGGGCCGAATTGACGACCTGGACGACGCGCCGTTCATCGGTATCCACGATTGCTATCAAGTCAGGACCCGTCTCATTGGATTTCTGCAGAAGCACGGCAACAAGCGTTCCCGGTGGAATGCGCTGCTGCTTTTCAGAAGTGGGATACGCAGAAGCATGATTTGTGGATTCAAGATGATAGACTAGCAGAGAAGACACTGCTACTGCTTGGCGGCCGGTCGTTTGCATCAGGGGATCAGCCATGGTAAGCTGCCGTGCCAGCTCCAGCCGAACAAAGAGAGGCATGGACGACTCCTGAACACTGGCATCGGCCGGTATCTTCATCCCTACTACGCCGACAAGGGATGCAGAGCGAGGGTCAACCAGAATGTAGCCATCCACTCCCCGCACTTCTGCGCGGACCAGGCCCGTCGCAGAATCCCATCGTGCATCTGTGACCGCTGCTGAACGTGCCCCAGGTGTGACTAGTACTATCAGCTTCTTCCACATCTGGTGCAGCAACGGCTCCGTCGCGTCGGGCGAAGGGGCTTCTTCTTGTGTTTGCTGAAGCAAACGGATACTGGGGGACAGTTCTGCTGTGGCATGGATTGCTGTTCTCAGTGGAGTGGTTCCAACAAACCACCCGATCACGAGGGTCACTGCGACTGCAGAACAACAGGCTCCGCGCCAGATGCGCACATGATGCCAATGGACCTGCAGGCGTTCAAGTCGTCTGATCAGGCGTCGCCCGCTCTCCTTCTTCCATTCGTCGTCGGATTCCGGATCAACTTCATCCCAACCGACCAACTCGAGAGCGCGATCAAGTTCCTCCTGTGTCAGCATCTCTTCACCTCCTCTTCATGAGCACGACGCGATTCGTCCGGATTTGCCTCGATACCCGATCGCAGAATATGGCAGGCACGCTGAAGAGCGTTGCTTACTCGCTTCGCTGTGCATCCCAGCACGGCGGCGGCCTCCCGTGGCTTCAGTTTCTCACCGTAGCGGAGGACAACACATTCTCGTTCAAAAGGAGTCAGTGCTGCTGTTGCGGCCCGCACTTCGCCCGCGTGACGCTGCGCTTCGCTGAGCATGTCGTCATAGTCGGGGTCCGGTTCCCTGTCTTCGACACGGGCACGCGCAAGGTACCGTTCCTCGGCACGGTGATGTCGGAACCATGACATGGCCTCGTTGCTGGCGACACGGTACAGCCATTGCGCCAGAGGAGCCCTGCCCTGTGCCAGCCTTGGCAGATTGTCCACCATCTTGGCAAAGACGGTCTCAGTCAATTCCTCGGCCAGGTCCCGTTCCAATACCGTATGGAACAGATATGCAAGGATACGGTCGCGGTACTGCTCGTACAGCACGGCTACTGCGCTCGTATCGCTCAGTGCGTCTTCCAGAAGCTCCCTGTCAGACTTGTCCTCCACCAGGCCCCCCTTCGATGACAGTGTACCCCCGAGGATCGTTCGGGGGTGTTTGCCCTGATTACCAGAGACCGTTGAGAAGATTCGGACCCGTTGTTCTCTCCTGCCACGATGAGCTGTACGGGACGATCAGATATCCGACGACAGACCAGGCCTTGGTCGGTCCGGCGCCAAGGACCTGGCGCAGCCGGAAGAAGACGAATATGCCGTGTTCCGGAAACGTGCCGAGAAAGAGCCGATCTCCATTTGTGGGATCCTTTCCGTAATCCCGGAATTCCGAGGCCTGTACTTTGAATCTGTACTGGGGCCGCAGATCCAGATAGCCGTCGTCTGTTGCAAGAAATGCATCCAGTGCCTTCCCGGGGTCCAGAAACTCGGGGTGTTTGCCGCTGTCTGCTAGGTTCTGATCCTCCAGGAGCTCCGAATGGGAATACATGATGTGGATCCAGGGGTCGGTGGAAGGAGAATACGGCTTTGGCGTGTACCACGGCCGCCACACAAGAAGCATGGCGCCGAGTATGACGACGACGGGAATGATGATGAACAACAGCCTTCTCGTTCTCCTGCCTGTTTGCAGGTGTTCCTTCTGTATCTCGCGTTCTGTCTCCAAGGTATGCCTCCGTCAGGAATGTGCCGATAGATCGATAGTCGTGGCTGCCATATCAATAGATGATCGTGTCTTCTTCAGTGTACCAGCCCGTGGAGACGGTGCCCGTTGCTTGAACGAGAGCGAGAGCGGGCGAGCTCATCCTGATCGTCACCTCTTTCGTCATGGAGGTGACGTTGGTCCACAGGATCCTGGTCTGGTCTTCCCTGGTGAACTTCACCCGGTCACTTCTGCCACCCACTGGACGCTGATCGCCTGGATAGATGACCGTCATGTAGACATCATGGCCGCCAGAATTCTCCAGGCGAGCAATGATGTACTTTCCTGCTTTCACGGTGTATTTCTCGCTCGTGTCTTTGTACCCGAAGGATCCGATGTTGATGCTGAAAGGACGGAGTTTTCCATTTGCCATGACCGGCAGCGGCTCGGTTCTTGTGGCCGCAGATGCTCTGCCGGGGCAGACGGTGATCGACTGGCTCGCTCCCAGGAGTGCGAGCAATACAAGAAGGACAAGAATATTCTTCCGATGTTTCATGCGTTTGACTCCTCTCCTACGGTGAATTTGTCCCCAGCTGGCGGGTCGAATACCAACATGTTTCAGCGATTCTCCGGTCTTCCATGCGCGCGTGTATTGCCCTGCTACTCATACAACGCCATGACCCTGGTTTGACTTTCGAGGTCGCCGAGGAAAAGTCCAGTGCCGCCAGAGACGCTGGCGGCACTGCAGGAAGAGGCAATGTGTGCAGGGTTCAGAAGTGGGGCGGTCCTTCCTGATGGCCGTGGGCGGCGGCGTGTGGTGTAGGGGCGGCGTGCCCACGAAGCAGGCGCTTGACGAAGAGGAAGACGCCAGGCGCGCGGTTGCGCAGGAAGGATTTCATCATTTCGCGTTCCCCTTCCCAATGCTCCGTGACGGTGACGATGAAGCGCATGGGCAGGCGGGGCGACAGGACGATGCGGTCCATCGGGCGGCCCATGCGCGAGTCCGTGCCATGCCGTTGATACCACCGGCGCAGCGTGTTGAAGGACAGAGCCATGAACGCGACCTCATTGCTGTGGAGCCCGGGTTGGTCGAGGAAGGTGAGGTGTGTGTAGTCGATGGGTTCGGCGACAGACCCGTCCTTGATGCTGGCCTCATACAGGGCCGTGGAGGGATAGGGCGAGAAGACGCTGATACAGGCGTCGTCGACGTGTGCCTGTGCATTGAGCTTGGGGGTCAGCAGCGCCGTGGCGCGTGTTTCCCCCGGCAGCCCCACCATGTTGTACGCAAAGACGCGCATGCCTGCTGCGTGCAGTCGCTCGTTAACCTGGATCAGGAGCTCGTTGCTCATCGTGCGGCCCAGTGCCCGGTGGCGCAGCTCCTCGTCGCCCGACTCGATGCCCAGGTAGACTTGTGTGCAGCCCATGTCGGCCAGCAGCCGGACGGTATCCTGGGTCAGCAACTCGGCGCGATGGTCGCAGGCGAACGGGAGGCCGACCTCGTGCTTGTACAGCTCT
>JAPLGH010000120.1 GCA_026390285.1 Caldisericota bacterium | reverse complement strand
TATCGCCTATCTGATACTCTCCCCGCCGATTGGCTTCAAAGAAAACCATCAACCCGAGATGAGCGCGTCGCTCATGTTTCTTGACCAGATAGGGTGGCAGGCACAGCGAGACATCATATTGCAGTGGGTTCCGTTCCCCAGAGCCAGTCAGCCTGACACTGACCATATCGGGCTTGCCCATCATCACGAGCTGGCGCTTGACGACGACCGAGACACCGGTCGCATCGAGGCAGCGCATCATGGCAACAGGCAGCACAACACTATACAGGACCGCAGCACATGCGGCGAAGAACAGTGCGTGACTACCCAGTACAAGCCACAGCACAGCCAGGCCGGCCCCGAGAGTCAGGCCGCGGGAGGCGGTACGGAAGTACCCCTCGCATTGAACCAACATGCTCGGGGGGAGGTACCGCTTCATTGCTTGCTGTAGTCGGCTAGTTTCGGAATGGGGACGTTCTTCAGTGTATTGGTCACGACCTCGTTGGTCGTAACGCCGCGGAGACGTGCTTCAGCTTGCAGGATGAGCCGGTGTCCCGAGATGAATGGGAACACCAGCTTGATGTCGTCCGGGATGACGAAGTCACGATTCTGAAGATATGCATACGCCTTGCTGAGGCGCATGAGATCGATGCTGCCACGGGGAGACAGTCCAAGGTAGACCGTATCATCACGCCGTGTGGCGTCGACCAATGAGACGATGTAGGTGATGAGTTCCGGTGCGATGAAGACGACCTCAACCTCTTTCTGCATCGTCGTCAGGTCGTCGCGGGAGATGATGCGGACGTCGTCGCTGATGACTCTGGCCCGGGCATAGAAGCCGGTTACAATCTCCTCTTCCTTCTCCTTGCTCGGGTATCCAATCGCCAGCCGGGTCATGAAGCGGTCCAGCTGGGCCTCGGGCAACGGGAAGGTACCCTCGTATTCGATGGGGTTCATGGTCGCCATGGATGGGGTTCATGGTCGCCATGACCACGAACGGGCGGTCCAGCTTGACGATCGTACCGTCGATTGTGACCTGGTACTCAGCCATGGCCTCGAGAAGTGCGGACTGTGTTTTGGGGGTGCCGCGGTTGATTTCGTCTGCCAGCAGAAGGTTGGTGAAGATTGGACCTCGCTTCAGCCGGAATTCCTGCGTTTTCTGGTCATAGACCGAGACGCCGGAGATATCGGACGGCAAAAGGTCCGGGGTGAACTGGATGCGTTTGAACTCCAGTCCCAGCGATCGGGAGATGAGATTGGCGAGTGTCGTCTTGCCCACACCCGGGACATCCTCAAGGAAGATGTGTCCGCCGGCGAGCAGCGTCGCAAAGGCGACGTCAACGACCGTGTTCTTGCCAACGAAGTACTGTTCGACATAAGATATGGCCCTGTTTAGGTTTTCGTTCATCGTCTGCTCCTTCTGTAGCGTTCTGCCTTCTTCATTGTAGGCTATTCAGTTCGAAATCAACGACCCCGCGCCGGTCGTCGCGAAGTCCGGGCTTCGTTGCGTGTGCTGCGGACACATGCTCGCAAATTCTGCAGCGCCGTCTTTGCCACAATGACGTCTTCCCCGGTCACACTTGAACGGCTGTACCGCGCTTTGCCAAAGAGCGCAGCCAGTTGACTCATTGTGCTCGCGCATGCAGGGGCTTCGACCGTCACCCGCTGGGCGAACTCGCCGGCGGTTTCTCCCCGTCGCAGGCGCGGCCCGATAGCCCCGACGGCTTCGACGCCCACCGCAAACAACGCCGTGATACTGGCCACGGGGTCTGCTATCAGGGCGCCCTCGTCCAGCGAAACCAGCCGGCGTATCGCTCGGATAACCTTCTTGCGCTGCGACCGGTCGAGCATCGACAGCAGGACCTCGTGGCGGAACTCAAAGATCATGTCCCGGATGCTGGCGACAATCGATACCAGAAGGAGACTGGCTCCCAGCCAGTACACGGCGGCGACCATGGTCTCGAGCGTAGCCTTCATCTCGTCGTTCTTGGCAGGCAAGATGTTGCGTCCCCGTAGCGCGTCGATGATCGCGTTGTAGTCTTCGCTTGAGAACCAGCCTGCCTGGGCGATGCCGTTCGCAATCTGTCCGGTCTTTGCTCCTGTGTAGATGATTGTGAAGATCAGAGCAGTCACGACGACGGCAAAAGGGAAGATCAACACACGCACGGTCTTGCCCCAAGTGTTGTGGAGGACCGAAACGGAGACGATGGCTGCAGCGATCAACACCGCTGTCATGATGGCCAGCGGGAGATATATGAAACCGAACAACTCCCAGAAGTGCTCCTCTATGACGCGCCGCAGCGTAAGGGCAGGCAGGTTGACAGGCAGTCCGCCCCCTCCTGCGGGCTTTGGTGTGGAAGCAGGTGTCCCTGGAAGCAGCCACACGGCAGCTCGGGGCAGAGCAGGCGCCTGCACGATGGGGGAGGCGACTGCGGCCACGAAAACGACCAGGAGGATGATGAACCCGGGCAGAAGCCGTCTGACTGCTCGTGGGTCAGAAGCAGTGACTGCCGAGAGCATCGATGCGGCCAGCATGATCGCTAGCACGACAGTGGCCATGACGGGATCCGTGTTGCCGAGGACGGAGTAGCAGCATGCAAGGATACTGATGCGCAGGAAGTGGGCGGGCGACTCGGCAGCTAGCGTCAGGTTGCCGACAAGCCAGAAGAAGAGCTCGAACAGCACCGTGAGCAGGAGAATAGCGAGAAACTCCTGGAGGGTATGCCGGTCGGCGGTCAGTGCTAGATACACGATGATGAAACACGTCTCGAGACCGTGATAGAGTCGGAAGAGTCTCTGGTTGCGGTGTGGCAACGAGATGTTCAGCAGAATGAGTGCTGCGACACCAAACCACCAGGGGACCGCAAGACGGGCGATCCAGAATGCGAGAAAACAGGCGGTATTAGCGATAATCAGCCGAGCGATGCGTGTCGTGTCCATGATGGTCTCCTCATCCAGTGGCGAGTGTGGCAATTGGGTCGTTCAGTCCGACAATCGTCAGTTCGATACCGTTCTCCCTAAGCACGCGCTGCAGAGACCTTAGGCGAAGCAGTCTCGACGTATCCTTCAGGTAGTAGGGTGCCCGGCGCTCGCCGGGCAGGAGGAACGTGCCTTCGGGGAACAAGATGATGGTGATGCGCGCGTAATGCTCTCGCTGCTTGAGCAGGTGTACAACCTCCGTCTCCTCCATCTCGTGCGCCAGGAGAACCAGCTGTGATTGCGCGGGAACCACGCGTGCGTTCTGGTTCAACCAGTCCAGCACAATGCCCACGTCTTCTGTCTGAACGGCCTGGGCCCTAGCTATCGCCGTGAGGCAGGAGAGTAGATGCGTGCGGTCACGGCCGATGCCCGTCCAATGCGTCTGGAGCCCGATCGCCACGAGACCGAAGGGCAGTCTGCGGTCATGAACATACTGCAGGATACTTGCCGCCGTGGTTGACAGCGTGTCATCCAGCGTTTCAAGAGTGAAGCCGGTATCTCCGCGCACAATGAAGTTCACCAGCAGGATGACGGTCTGAGACGCCGAGGGTGTGAAGTCTTTGACGACGAGCGTTCCCGTGTGGGCGCTCATCTTCCAGTGGATGCGGTTGATCGGCTCTCCGTCATAAG
>JAPLGH010000009.1 GCA_026390285.1 Caldisericota bacterium | reverse complement strand
GCCATACTTGCCGCGGAGACTGACCTTCACCGAGCCGTCCGCTGCTTCCCTCAGCAGTATGACCACGCTGGTTCCCGCAGTGCGGCGCAACTCGTCTGTGATGCCTTCCGTATCCTCATCGATCGCGCCGGATTCTTCGAGCATGCTGCGTGTCACGTAGGACACAACCACCTGTCCGCCGTACATGAGACGCGACGCCGACACGGAAGCGGCCATGAGCCTGAGGCTTCCGTATGGCCTGGATTCGTAAATACTGCGGGAGATCTCATCAGGAGACGCACCCAACTCGATCAGCTGAGCCCCGTGAACCAGGGACAGAGCCCTGGTATTGGCATACTGGAATGAACCGGTGTCAGCAACCAGACCCGTATACAGTGCGGAAGCGATGCGGGCGTCAATAAGTCCCGGATTGACCATGTTGAACAGGTCGAGAAGAACTTCGCAGCACGAGCTGGCCGAACCGTCGACGGCAGACACATCGCCAAAGCCCTCATTGGTATCGTGGTGGTCTATCACCAGACGCCGTGCCCCGGAGAGAAACAGAGGCTTCCACTCGCCCAGCCGATCGACGTCGGCAGCATCAGCGCTGAGACATGTCACACGCCTGCTACGAACCCTGTCCAGAGCCTGGTCCAGGGAGATGGTGTTCAATAACTCATCCGTTCCCAGGAACCGGTAGGCACTCTGGATCTTCCCAGGGACAAACGCATGGACACTCTTGCCCATTGACTCCAAATACAGCGTGAGCGCCACAAGGGAACCCAGAGCATCACCGTCGGCAAACTCGTGGGTGAAAAGAAAGACGTCATTCGCATCACGAAGCCTCGATGCGATTGCCTCAAGACCGATCCCTCTCATGAATCCGTGGAATCCTTCTTATCGTTCCTTTCGAGCTCAGTGAGCAGTTCGACCACCTGCGTGCCTTTCACAAACCCTTGATCGAAATGGAACGAAAGCAGGGGCGTGAAGCGCATCGAGACATCCGCTGCCAGCCTCTGCTGGAACTTGCCCGACGCCCTGGACAGTGCCGCCATGAGAGCCTTCTGATGACTCTCGTCATTCGACAGACTCGAAACGAATACCTTCGCCAGCCGCGTGTCGTTCGACAACTCGATGTGCGTCACGGTCAAGAGCCTCAGGTCAGGGTCGTCCATCAGGATCAGCTGACCCTCCACGCTACGCCTTATGAATGCTTCCAGTCGAAGCCTGCGGATATTCTTCATGGTTGCCTCACTTTGTCCTCACCGCACGGATGCGGGTGACTCAACTACATTGATTCGGGGAGAGTGACGCCCAGAACGTGGGCATATGCCTGCAGGAGACGCTGAGAGGCTAGTACAAGCAGCATGCGCGCCCGTACCAGGCCTGCGTCTTCCTGGATGACCTTTTCCTTCTGATAGAACGTGTTAACCGCCTTGGCAAGCTCGCCTGCAAGATACAGGACGCGATGAGGCTGTCTCGTCCTTGCAGCATCATCCACCTCGTCCTGTGCTTTCAGCAGGCACTTCAGCAATTCGCGGTCCTCAGGAGTCTTCAGGAACAGGATATCAGCCGGGGTGGCCTCGGACGGGACGCCAGCTCCGATGCCACGTACCTGACGTTCCACGCTGCAAAGCCTGGCGTGTGTGTACTTGAGATAGTATGCCGGGTTGTCGAGTGAATTCTCCTTGGCCGCCTCCAAGTCGAACTCCAGCTCAGAGTCGGCCGACGACAGAAGAAAGAAAACACGCGTCTGGTCCTTGCCCACCTCGCGCACGAGGTCGGCCAGTTCGATAATCTCACCTGTCTGTTTAGAGAGCACGACACGCTGCCCACCACGCAGGAAGTGGACGATCTGATAGATGATGATCTCCAGAAAATCATCGGGAAGTCCAAGGCTCTTCATGAGAGCCTGCATGGGGACAATATGCCCTATGTGATCGGCACCAAAGACATCAATGCTCTTCACGTATCCGCGCTGGAACTTGTTGAAGTGGTAGGCCGCGTCGGTGAGAGTATAGGTGGGTTCTCCATCGTGCCGGACAAGGACCCGGTCCTTATCGTCACCGAAATCGGTCGAGCGCAGCCAGACAGCATTATCCTTCTCATAGACGACATCTCGATCCCGAAACTGTTGAAGAACGCGATCATTCCATCCGTTCTCGATGAGATACCGCTCTGAGAACCAGGTGTCAAACGAGACCCCCATTTCCTCCAAGGCCCGGCGAATCGATGCCAGCACCAGCGTTTTCCCGCCCTCTTCTATGATGGCAAAGCGCTGCTCTTCAAGCAGGGAAGACAACTCTGACCCTCTTCGATCATGGATGGCTTGCGCCAGTTCCGGCACGTATGCCCCTTGGTAGCCTTCAGCAGGCATAGGATACTCCAACCCCAGCATCGGAAAGAGGTAGTGCGCAATCGACGCGGTGAAGAGCTTCATCTTCGACCCGTAGTCGTTGACGTAGTACTCACGGTCCACATCATATCCCTGGGTCTCCAGAAGCGTGGCAAGAACCGACCCGAGCGCAGCTCCACGGCCATTGCCCACGTGCAGCGGTCCAGTTGGGTTGGCGCTGACGAATTCAACCTGGATCTTCTGGCCGTTCGCTTCCTTCTGAAGCAGCACTGCGGGCGCTGTGCCGAGCATGGATGTCAGCTCGTCGGCAACAAACGAATCCGAAAGCTGAATGTTGATGTAGCCGGGAGCGACTGCCTCCACGAAGCCAGCACAGGCCATGTCTGCAACTGCAGGCTGCAGTTCCTGAGCTATAACGACAGGGGCCCTGTGCCGTGTCCTTGCCAATTTCATGGGAAGCGAGAGTGTGTAGTCAAGGAAACCGGGGCGGGACGGCGAGCATACCGCAAGAGGGGCCTCCTCCAAAGAGAGGAGGCCCTTGAGCGCAAGACTGACCTGCCGGTCTATTGTCTCACGTAGGTTCAGCACTCAGTCAGTTTCCTTTCTTGTCGCGATGACTCGTGACCAGGTGACGAGCTGCATACGTCCCATCGACACGACTTACCACCGTATTG
>JAPLGH010000036.1 GCA_026390285.1 Caldisericota bacterium | reverse complement strand
TGTCAGTCATGTTCCCGTATGCGGCTATCTTCTTCGTGCTCTCGGCGGTCTGCATGCTCTTCATACGCTCTGAAGACAAGCCAGCGATCTCATCCGACCAGACCCTTTCTGCCAATGGCTCTGCCGTTTGACAAGGCCTCCGCTGCCCCGATCCGCCGCCAGGTAGACTCAGACACAGCCTGCCTCCTGTTGCACGGTCTGACTGGCGCACCTGCTCGCGACCTGTGGTTCCTGGCGGACTACCTGACTGGGCACGGTATTTCGATCGTTGCTCCTCTTCTCACGGGCCATGGCAAGACGTGGAAGGAACTGGAACTGGCGACGGCCGAGTCCTGGCAGAATGACGCTCTCACTGGACTCGATGAAGTACGCACAATGGGCAAGATCGTGTTCGTCGCCGGACTGTCGATGGGCGGCACGCTCACCCTGTACCTGGGGGAACACCGGCCTGAGATTGCTGGGCTCATCACGATCAACGCGCCCGTCTATCTGGACGACCCCAAACTGAGACTCGTCCCGATCCTGCGACACTTTCAGAGAAGCCAGCCCAAGGCTCCTCCGGATGTCGCCGACCGGGACGCCATGCTCCCGGACCTCGGCTTCAATTCCATGGAAGCTGTCTATCAGTTCGAACGCCTCATGCAGGGAGTCCGTGGAGACCTCGGCATGGTCACCCAGCCGCTCCTTTCCTTCCGCTCGAAGCAGGATCACGTTGTCCCGCCACGCAACGCCGAGTACATCCTTGACCACGTCAACAGCCACATCAAGAGCGTCATAACACTGGAGCGCTCCTACCACTGCGCCACGATCGATTATGACCGCGAGAGGATTGCGGCCTCCATCGAACAATTCATCACGCTGGTACGAACACAGCAAGTCTGAGATGTGCCCTCTCGCTGCACCGAACACGACAAGGACCCCCAGCCTCACGGTTGGGGGTTTCGACAAGACAGGATGTGAGTGCTACTTGCGGCGTATGCGAAGGCTGATGCCTTCCCGCTGCAGAGTCCAGCCGCCCAGACCCGAACCGCGCCGCGCCGTATTCAGCTTCATGGTAAGGATACGGTCGGTCGAGAAGATGCGGGCTGCGACCGCTGCCAGAACGAAGAACAGGGCGAACTGGTAGATGATGCCTGCGACGACCATCGTGAAGTTGTGGGCAAAGATGAACTGAGCTGCCAGGAATGGGTGGGAGAACGGGATCGCATAGATAACCCATTTCAGGACCGGCGATGCAGTGTTGATGTCGATGAACATCGTAATGAGATAGGGCAGCAAAACCACCATCATGAGCGGCATGATGAGGATCTGCACACTCTTGAGGTCTTCGGCGAACGCCCCCAGAATGACGGCGATGGAGAGAGCCACCATAATGCCGGCGAACACACTCAGGCCCAGAAGGATGTAGCCACGCAGATCAAGAACCAGGCCCAGCTTCTCGATCGCCTGGATGGCAGTCCCGGAGGTCCCGGCGCTGCTTCCAATGAGACTGCCCATGTAGCTTTTCATGCCGACCATGTACGCTGCGGCGGACACCAGCGCAACGATGCCCGAGGCCATCATCTTGGCCGTGACCAGGGCGCCACGTGCGACAGGCGTAGAAAGAAGTGTTTCGAGCGTCTTGTTCTCCTTCTCACTCGCAATAGAGGCGGCAATCATCTGGGCGGCCATGATGATCACCAGGAAGAGGACGATCGGAATGATCATAGTCTGCTGCATGACCAGACTCACAATCTCCTGAGGGTCGCCTTCTGCGGACGTCATCCCTACCGTGACGAAGGACTGCGCGCTGATGGCATGCTTGACGATGGCGGGGTCCAGTCCGGGAGCTCCGGACCTGATGTACATGTCGCCGATATACTCGTTCATCGCGCTCAGCGCGGCCTCCATCCTGAACGTTCCCTGTATTCCCATCATCGAGAAATTGCGCATGATCGTGTACGTCTCTACCTTCTGCGGATGCTGCGCCTGGATGCCGGTCTCGAACCCCTGCGGGATGACAAGGACGGCGCTCCCTTTCTCAGACACGACCTTGCGGACGATATCGCCCTCGACGCCCTCAGTGACCGTCGTGACCTTGAAGTTCGCCTTCGTGAGGATGCCGGCAAGCATCTCTGAGGTCTGACTGCAGTCGAGGTCAACGACTGTGATGGGCTGGGGGGCGGCCTGCTTCTTCTGCTCCTGATTGATGGTCCTGCCCAGGAAGCTGTAGATCACCATGATCAGCAGGATAGGAACCAGCGTGTGCCACGTGAGCATCTCTTTCAGTTCTTTTCTCAGAACAACGAAGAATCTCCTCACTGCTTCACGACCTGGACAAAGACCTCTTCAAGGTTTGCTTTGCCATATTTGTCCTTGAGCCCCTGGGGTGTTCCCACGTCATGGATCGTGCCCTTGTCGATGATGGCCACACGGTCTGACAGGTACTCTATCTCGAGCATGTTGTGACTGGACAGCAGCACTGCCATGCCTTCGGTCGCTGTCCTGCGAATCGACTCACGAATATCGATGGCAGCAACCACGTCGAGACCGCTTGTCGGCTCGTCGATGACAGCCAGTTTCGGGTGTGTCATGACGGCTCGTGACAGAAGTAGCTTGCGCGTCATGCCTTTGCTGTACGTGCCGATCTTGTCACGCAGCCGCTCTCCCAGTCCGGTGATGTCCGAGGCTCTCTGGATGTACTCACGCTGTATCGCAGCATCAGAAGCAAACAACTCTGCCATGAAGCTCAGGTATCCAAAGCCCGTGAGGTTCTTGTAGGCACCGGCCTCCTCGGGCAAGTAGCTGATGATCTCGCGTATCCGGGCTGCATCCTTCTGGACATCCATCCCGTAGACATGAACCGTACCCGACGTCGGTTGCAGGATGGTCGCCACGATACGCAGCGCCGTGGTCTTGCCGGCACCGTTGGGTCCGATGAGCGCAAAGATCTCTCCGGGCGCCACCTCGAAACTGATGCCATGCAGAGCCTCGAATCTTCCGTAACTCTTCTTCAGGTTCTCTACGATGAGTGCCTGTTCCACGCGCTTCCTCCCCTCCCGACACTGTCAACGGCTGACATGATTGCCGACATGCAGTTGCGCCTCCAGCAGTGAACAATAACCACCAGGAACGCCAATTCTACCAGTACACATCGGAGCTGTCAATTCAGGGCAAGCACGAGAACCAGGCGAATACTGCCGCCAACTATGAATACTACTTCGTGCTCGTTCACTATTCCGCAGTCAGCATGCTACAATACCAGTTTTGAGCCTTGTCGCGAATCGTTGCAGTCGCGAGGTAATATGTGTACAGTCTTGACATTGGAACCAACTGGGGATCTGAGATCTCCAGGGGAGGCCGGTAGTGATGCTTCAAAGAACCCTCATGGCTGTTGTGCCCTTCATTGCTGTTCTGGCCATATGCGCAGTCTTTCTTGGGCGGTATCTGGCCCGTGTCTTTCAAGGACAGCATACGTTCATGACACCGCTCGCCGGCAGGGTTGAGCGCTGGTTACTGCGCATTTTCGGCGTGCGACAGGATGAAGAACAGACATGGAAGCAATATGCTGTCAGCTTTGTTCTCTTCAACGCGATCGGCTTCTTGTTCCTGTTCATCCTTCAGCTTGTTCAGCAGTGGTTGCCTGGAAATCCTCAGCACTTCGGACCCGTACGAATTGATACAGCTTTCAACGCGGCTGTTTCATTCATGACCAATACCAATTGGCAATCTTACGGCGGCGAAACAACAATGAGTTATCTGACACAGATGCTGGGCATGACCGTGCAGAATTTCCTTTCGGCAGCATCAGGTATTGCTGCAGCGATAGCGCTTATCCGTGGTTTTGTCCGCCGATCCACGAACACCGTTGGCTGCTTCTGGGTGGATCTGACACGGGCTCTTGTATATGTCTTGCTCCCAATGGCACTAGTACTGTCCCTAGTTCTGGTCTCCCAGGGAACCGTTCAGACCCTGCGGCCAACGTTGTCAGTCACCACACTTGAAGGTCAGGTCCAGCATATTGCAGTAGGACCAGCAGCTTCCCAGGTGGCTATCAAGCATATCGGTACCAACGGGGGTGGATTCTTTAACGCCAATGCGGCTCACCCCTTTGAAAGCCCAAATCCCCTTACAGATATGCTTCTAGTTCTATCCTTTCTTCTCATACCGGCTGCATTGCCGTTCACGTTTGGCGAGATGCTTGGCGACCGAAAACAGGGCACTGCTCTGTTCCTGGCAATGCTGATCATGTTCAGCATTGGGTTGGGAATCTCATTCCATTATGAACTTGCAGGGAATCCTGTCCTTGCACAAGCCGGCGTGGCAGGAGGAGTCAATATGGAGGGCAAGGAGCAGCGATTCGGCCCGATCATGTCGACCTTTTTTGCTGAGTCGACGACGGTGACTTCCACCGGCGCCGTTGACTCGATGCATGACAGTTTCACGCCCATCCCCGGCCTGATCATGGTTTTCAACATGACAGTTGGTGAAGTCATCTTCGGCGGAGTCGGTGTCGGGCTGGTCGGAATGCTTCTCTATGTCATTCTGACGCTGTTTATCGTCGGACTCATGATCGGTCGT
>JAPLGH010000189.1 GCA_026390285.1 Caldisericota bacterium | reverse complement strand
ACGAATTCTGGGTGCTTGTCAACAGTTGGCCTTAATGTTTCCATCACTTCTGTTACAGCCTGGATAAATTCTGGTTGATCCTTGTCTTTTGACTTGACTTTTTGGATTACTTCATCGATCATCGACATTCCTCGCCTCCTGGGATTTTTTTGGAGAGAAGCCCCCTCTTCATCCTTTCCTTTGGTACTTGCGCCAATGAACAACAGACTTCCCCCAACCGAACAAAAAATGCGTCTCTTCTCTGGTTTGAAGGGAATCTCCCTTCCAAAATATACTTATAGTCCCTATTCTCTCTTAGTCAAGGGGATGAGTGCCACAGAAGCAGCGATACAGACCGCAGTGGACGCCGAGGACGTACCTGCCGAATTGGACGAGAAGCCCGACATTCCCGCAGACTGAGCGCTTCTGCTCTTCAGCCACTTCCTGTCGCGTCCACGGGGCGCTCCCTAAGGGACGGTCGGACGCGCAAGCGTGAGGCTCATCGTCATTGCAATCCTGTCGATTGCTGGTATGATGCTACACGTTAAAGTAACTTCCTCATCCTTACTTTACTAATCTTTGAAAGGGGGTGGTGGTCGAGATGCGCACCGAAGGTAGACACATGGTAGTCGAGGTCTCTGGGTGTAATCCGGATGTTCTCAACGATCTGGACAGAGTTAAGGAGATCTTGCGCGAGTCTGCTCTGCAAGCCAATGCAGAGATCCTGGAATTGGCGTTTCACCATTTTACTCCTCAGGGGGTTAGTGGGGTAGTAGTGATTTCCGAGTCGCATCTGTCCATTCATACATGGCCTGAGTACGGATACGCTGCCCTAGACGTTTATACCTGTGGAGAAAAGACTGATCCATGGCGGGCCATGGAGTACGCAGCTGAGCAGTTTGAGGCAACGACAATCGTCAAGACCGAGATCGCTCGTGGACAGGAGATCGAGGGACGCCCAGGTATTTATGGGCACTCGGTCGTCGAGACCGAGGTTATGCGAGATGGCGTGGCAGTGGTATCATGACACGTTTGAGCCCGGGGAGGTACATCTCCACGCGCTGACTGGCGTGATCGCCACCAGGAAGACCAAGTATCAGACAGTAGAAATCGTGGAGTCCGAGCACTATGGCAAGATGCTGATTATCGATGGCGACTGCCAGAGTTCGGTCAAGGACGAATACATCTATCACGAGTGCCTCAACGAGCCGGCTATGGTCGTTCATCCCGACCCGCGCAGAGTGCTTGTCGTTGGAGGCGGCGAAGGTGCGTCTCTGCGCGAGCTGCTGCGCTTCAAGTCGGTCGAGCACATTGACATGTGCGACGTCGACGAGGAAGCCAATGAGATGTATGAGCAGTACCTGCCGGAGTATCATCAGGGTGCGTTTCACGACCCCAGGGTCAGCATGCACTTCGAGGACGCCCGCAAGTTCATCGAGCGCCAGCCTGACCACTCCTACAGCGTGATCATCGAAGACCTGACTGACCTCTTTGAAGGTGGACCCTCTATTGCCCTGTTCACCAGGGAGTTCTATCAGCATGCATTCCGCGTTCTGGACGAGGGTGGGACCCTGTGTGTCACGTCGTCGTATCTCAAACCGACGAACGTTGCCGTCCACAAGAGGATTCTGGATACGATCCGGTCGGTATTCCCGATCGCTCGTTCGCTGTATTCCTATGTCGGCGCGTATGACGTTCCCTGGTCGTATGTTTTGGCTTCCAAGAAGAATGACCCACTGGCCATGGACGCCGCCACGGTTGACAGCATCCTGGCTGACCGCGTTGGAGACACCAGCGCCCTGAAGTTCTATGATGGTGTGACGCATGAGCGTATCTTCCGCATGCCCAAGGATATACGGAGCATGCTGGCGGCGCCCGGTGAGCCTCTCCAGGACGGAAAGCCGTTCGGTATCACCCCGAAGGGCGTCTAGAGCTACAGGTTTGCGACGTATTTCTCAGCCCGCCCCGACAGGGGCGGGCTTTTTGCTTGTGCGATTTGTGCGAGAGTTGCTATGATATTAAAATAGGAGAGTGTGCGATGGTACAAGTACTGAGGTCTGCCAGGATACTTGATACTGGACGAGGCAGCGATGACGCGACACGGGTCGTGGATATCCTTGTGGACGGCATGAAGATCGGACACATCGCTGACCACATCGATCCTCCCGAGGGCGCATCGGTCGTCGACGCGTCGAAGTACCTGGTTACTCCTGGCTTCGTCAACGCCCACGGGCACTTTGCCATGACGTTGCTGCGCGGGCTTGCCGACGAAGTGTCGCTCGATGTGTGGCTCAAGCACTACATGTTTCCACGCGAAGCTCTCATGAATGGCGACGATATCTACTATGGGTCTTTGCTGGCGCTGGCTGAGGGCATCATGTCCGGGACGACGACCTTCGCCGACATGTACTTCTTTGAAGACGATGTGGCCCGGGCCGTGGACGAGGCGGGTGTACGCGCCAACCTGTCGACAGGCACTGCGTCCCTCGACAACGAGCGGGGCAAGCTGGAGGAGTCCGAGGAGTTTGTCGTGCGCTGGAACAACAAAGCCGACGGGCGCATCAAGACCAGCTTCGGGCCTCACGCTCCTTATACGGCGAGTTCGGAGTTCGTCCGGGAGAACTTCGAGCGTGCCCGTGAGTTGGGGGTCATCGTGCAGTTTCACCTTCACGAGACAGGCAAGGAAATCAAGGACTTCGTTGTAGCGTATGGAGCCTCGCCCATCACCTACTATGCTGGACAGGGTTTCTTCGACAACCCGCCTCGGCTCCTCGCCGCGCACTGTGTCCACATGACCGCTCGTGATACGGAGATCCTGCGTGACGCGGGAGCAAGTATTGCCCTGAACATCCAGAGCAACCTCAAGCTGGGGTCCGGCATCCCTGACTACCGGCTCCTGCTGGGCAGCGGCGTAAACCTGTGCGTGGGAACGGATGGGGCGGCCAGCAACGACAACGTCGATATGCTGGAGGAGTTGCGCGTTCTGGGCCTGGTCATGAAAGGTTCAACCCTGGATGCTGCGGATATCGGCAATGCCAGCCTTCTTGCGATGGGATGGAGCAACGGGGCGAAAGCGCTTGGCTTTGAGGATGTCGGAACCCTGAGCGAGGGGGCCGCAGCAGACCTGGTCCTCTGGGACCTCGACGATGAATCCTTCTGTCCGCAGAACAACGTGGTCTCGCATCTCCTCTGGTCGGCAAACAGCAGGGCTGTCGACTCGGTCATGGTGGCCGGTTCCTGGGTCATGGAACATAGGCAGCTGCTGGGCATCGATCTCGACAAGGTGCGGTTTGAGGTGGTACGGAGGGCACGCCGCCTGGCGATTGGATGAGCTTGGACACGGACGAGGACCTTCTGCTGCTTGCCGGGGCCCTCTTGAACGCCTTGGCTGGACGGGGCTGGTGCCTGGGTACGGCTGAGTCGCTCACTGGAGGGATGGTGGGCGAGGCCATCACTGCTGTGCCGGGAGCGTCGGTCTCCTACATGGGCGGCGTGATCGGCTACACAGACCGCGCGAAGACGGCACTCCTGGGGGTGCCGGCTGAATTGCTGGAGCAGCGTGGCGCCGTCAGCGCCGAGGTGGCGGAAGCCATGGCTGAAGGTTGCAGAGAGAGGCTGAATGTGCAGGTAGGGCTCGCGACGACAGGAGTTGCCGGACCCGCATCAGACGATAGAGGCACGCCTGTCGGGACGGTGTTTGTGGCGTGTGCTACGCCATGGGAGTACAGGGTGGAGAGACTATTGCTGGACGGGGACCGATGTCATATCCGCGTCGAATCGACTCGTGCAGCCCTGAGGCTGGCCATCCGGCTCCTGGAGATGACCCCGCCAGGGGTGGAGGAGACGACATGAGACCAGCGAGGCTCAGTCGCATGGAGGAGAGCGGTGCCGTCAAATGTCTTGCCTGTGCTCACGGGTGTTTGATTGCTGAAGGGAGAACGGGACTGTGCAGTGTCCGTCGCACGGTGAAGGGGGAACTCCAATCTCTGGTCTATGGTCTCCCGGCAGCAGTCGCTCTCGATCCCATCGAGAAGAAGCCGCTGTATCACTTCCTCCCCGGATCGACCGCGCTCTCACTCGGGACGTTCGGGTGCAATTTCAGCTGCACCTTCTGCCAGAACTATGAGCTCTCGCAGGCGCGAAACCTGGACGATCAGCTGTCCCGCCTTCCCTTTCTGGGCCCGGAGGCTGTCGTGCAGCTGGCACTGCGGCAGGGAGCATCATCGATCGCCTGCACCTACAATGAACCCGCAGTGTGGGCGGAGTATGCCCTGGACATCGCCGTGCAGGCCAGAGAGGCCGGCCTGCGCACGGTGTTTGTGTCCAATGGCTTCTACTCTCGGGAGCTTCTGGATGAGGCGCTGCCCCTGATCGATGCCTGCAATATCGACCTGAAGTCGTTTTCCGACGACTTCTACCGCCGTCTGGCCGGCGGACGTCTCCAGCCCGTCCTCGACGCCATACGAGCGATCCATGAAGCAGGAACCTGGGAAGAGATCACTTCGCTGATCATTCCCGGGATGAACGACAGCGAGGAGGAAGTGAGAGCAATGGCTCACTTTGTTGCGTCTGTCGACCCCGCGATGCCGTGGCACGTCTCGCGGTTCTTTCCGATGTATCACATGCAGGACCGGCCAGTGACACCCTCTGCGACTATCGAGAGGGCTGTACAGATTGGACACGAGGAGGGACTGCTCAATGTCTACTCGGGGAACCTTCCGGGTCACGATGAAGCCAGTGATACGAGATGTCCACAGTGTGGGGCCACCGTCATCGAACGGCATGGCTACGCGGTGACAGCCAGGACAGGGCTGACCTGTCCAACGTGTGGGACGCGCATCAAAGGGGTGGAACGATGATACGAAGTGCCGTCGTTGCCGGACAATTCTACCCGGCGCAGGCTCGTGAACTGCGCACCGATGTCGAGGGCTATATCGAGGACGCACGTCTGCCAGCAGTCACAGCAGGCGCCCTGTGCAGGGGGCTGATCGTTCCTCATGCAGGGTACGTATACTCGGGTCCGGTGGCTGGAGGGGGCTATGCCTGTCTGACAGGCCTGGGCAAGTCGGTGCAGACCACTGTGGTCATCCTCGCCCCAAGTCACCATGTGTGGTTCGAGGGAGCAGCACTGCCGGAAGCTGACGTGTTCCGAACGCCGCTTGGAGACATCAGCGTGTCGAATGCCGCGAAGCTTCTGGTAAGAGCCCGGTCGATCTTCACTTCCAGTCAGGCCCATACAATGGAGCACGCCGTTGAGGTGCAGTTGCCATTCCTGCAGGTAGCCCTCAAGGACTTTAGCATCATTCCACTGGTGCTGGGAGATGTAGACACGGGGATTCTGGCTCAGGAGATCCTGGCACTGAACCTTCCACACATGCTCGTCGTGGCTTCCAGCGACCTCAGTCACTATGATCCGTATGATGTGGCAGTGGAGCATGACCGTACGACGATCGGGCACATTTTGAGAGGAGAGGGTGGCAAGCTGAGTGGTGACGATGCGTGTGGTTTCGTGCCAATCAGGACAATCCTCGCCATGGCTCGCGTGTCTGGCTGGAAGTCACAGCTCCTCGACTATAGGAATTCAGGCGACACCGCAGGGGACAAGTCGGCGGTCGTCGGCTATACGTCGATTGGTTTCTGGGAGGGCAGGAATGAGCATGAATGAACATGAACGCCTTCAGTTGCTTTTGCTGGCCCGTGAATCGATTCGCATGCGGCTGCTGGATGCCCACGAGCTGAGACCGACGCGTCAAGAATTCCCTGACGACAAGTTCTGGCAGGACCAGGGCGTGTTTGTCACGCTGACCGAGCGCGGAGAGCTTCGAGGTTGTATCGGAATGATCATGCCCGTCTCTCCCCTGGTCGAGGCGGTTGCGTCCAATGCGCTTTCGGCGGCCTTCAGCGACCCTCGGTTTGAACCTGTCGAGGAGGCGGAGCTTGGAGACCTGTGCATCGAGATCTCTCTGCTTTCTGTTCCGGCCGAGCTGGTGTTCTCGTCGCTGGTGGACCTTGAGTCCAAACTGGTGGCAACGCGCCCCGGCGTCATTCTTCAGCGTGGCATCAATCAGGCCACGTTCCTGCCGCAGGTCTGGGAGCAGCTACACAACGTCCACGGGTTCCTCGAGGCGCTCTGCCACAAGGCTGGGCTCCCCGCAGCAAGCCTCTCTCAGCCCGGCCTGAGCGTCTTCACCTACGAGGTAGAAGCGTTCTCTGAAGACTGCCCGTAGGCGGGCCACCGACGGAGGAGATCCCTGTTTTCGCCCCGCCATTGCAGGGAGAACAGAGGGGAGTGTCTCGTCGGGTGATCCAGCGGCCCAATCGCTTTCCAGACGGCGACACGGTACTCCTTCTCCAGCTCGAAGCACTCCCGCGCAGCTTGCTTGCGATATTCTGGCGCTGCGTCGGCCATCGTCTTCTCGAAACGCTGTTCGAGGGGGAACCGCAGCTTCTCGATGGCCTGATGCTTCTCTCCATAGTTGTTTTGCAGGTTCCGCGCAATGCGCTCGTTCTCGAGCCAGTAGCTGAGAGCCTCTTCCTGCTGGGTCTCACCGAACAGACCGGAGCCTTCGGCATCCAGCACGAGCGGCTTGAACAGGGCAACGCACGGCGCCGACGCTCCCGTGACCCATGCGACAGGTCCGGATGTGTCGAGGTCTGCCACCATGCTGCCGACCGTCTGATCACCCACGAGACCGCCAAAATGCATGCAAACCGACCCGACGCTGCCAGCTGAGAGACCATAGCCCGGGTCGTCATGCTGGCGCAGCGCTGTTTTCATCGTTGCTGCGGTGGCCTGAACGCTTGAACCGATGGAGCGGAGGCTGCTGGCACGACGCGCACGCGCTCTGGAGAACCTCGTGAACAGAGGGTCAGAGAACGAGGCCGCGAAATCCATCCTGTCCTCGCCGCGTAGCAGGTGCTTCTGCTTGGCGAACTCCTCAGCACCCGGCGACAGCTCGTCCCAGTCGGAGCCGATGGTCAGAAGGTTGGAGATCGCCCCTGTTCCCCCGACCTTCTTGCGAGCCCATTGCTTTCCGACTGTCTCCAGGACCCAGGCATCAGCTGTGTCGGCGACCAGGAAGCTGTTGTTGTACAAGAATCGCCTGGTAAAGCCACAGTTGCCGCCCTGGCCATGTTGTTCCAAGAGCGCAATGATCATATCTACGGCTGAGCGAGCATTGTCGCAGCGTTCCAGAGCCAGCCTGAGCAAATCCATGCCGGTCAGCCCCGCTGCACCGTACCCCCCACGCGTGAAGACCGCCTCGTTGCCAATGGCGACACCATGTTCGTTGATGCCCATCTCGGCACCCCACATCCAGAACGGTCTGCAGAGCAGGACGGCGTTCGTTTCGCGGACCTGATCGACTTCGATGTACGTCGTCCTGAGGCTCAGCTCGCTGTGGGCCTTGTGTGGCACAACTGTCAGGAGCTGGGCTTCGTTCGGCTCGCGGTCACTGTTCTTCGCCAGCAACGTATGGCCATTCAATGTCATTGGAGCAAGAACTGCAAGCGTATCACACATCACGTGCCTCCTGAACTACGATGCCTGCCGGTGGCCGAGATGGTTCATGCGCGAGACCTTACGAATGTGTCAGAGAGTCTGGTTGCGTATCCACCGGTCGAGATGCTGCAAGAGGCTCTCCTGGCTTTCCATGGGAAGAAACAACGACGGCGTCGGCAGGACGGTGCGGATACGATCTGCATAGGCTGTACTGAAGCTGCGGTTGTCCAGCATGAAGACGGTTCGCAGCGTTCGCGGGTCCATCTGATGCAGTGTGTACTGCAGCAGAGTCAGTGCATAGGGCAGGTCGAACTGTCGGAATGGGTCGCCCCGCTTCTCTTTGAGTGCCTGTTTGAGGCGCGTCACTGTTGGAAGAAATGAGTTGGGAAACTGCAGCTTGGTGACGAACAGAAACTTCGCTGAGACGATGTCGCCAAAGCTGAGGTAGTCGAAGGGAATGAGCAGAATGGCCCTGCTCTGACCAGAGAACTGCTCCAGTAGCTGCGTGCGTGTGTGCCCGTTCTTGGGAAGCAACAGGACGTATT
>JAPLGH010000093.1 GCA_026390285.1 Caldisericota bacterium | reverse complement strand
GGCTTTTCGTCAGGGGAGTTGATGATACCCCGCATGCCGCCGTGCACTCCCATCACGTGGCCTCGTCAGGCAAGACTCTCAGGTCCCCTGCTCCCTCTGACGTCATGGGGTACGGCGAATCTGCGGCTGCTGTTGCGCTATGGACACATGCATTCCGCAGACGGTGCTGGAGTAATCCCCACGAGCATGCTCGATTCGTCAAGGATGTTCTGCCGCTGCAGCGATTCAGCGCGTCGCCTGTGCCCCTCGACTCCCATGAAACAGGAACGTCAACATGAACCCCGCGATGAATCCACCGATGTGCGCCATGTAAGCTACGCCGCCCGTGTCCGCTGTCCCGGCAATGGAACCGATACCACTGAAGAACTGCAGAACGATCCAGAGTCCAATGACGATCAGCGCGGGAACTTGAATCACTTGTTGGCCCTGCAAGACTCTGATCTTTCCCTGTGGGAACAGCAAGACGTAGCCGGCGAGCACACCGGCAATCGCTCCCGAGGCTCCCAGATTGGGCACCTTTGATCCGACGCTGAACGCCAACTGCGCGAACGTTGCCGCAAGCCCACAGAGCAGGTAGAAGATCGCGAACTTCAGGTGCCCGAAACGGTCTTCCACGTTGTCACCGAAGATCCACAAGTACAGCATGTTTCCCCCCAGGTGAACCCACCCGGCATGCATGAACATGGACGTGAAGAGGGGCAGGAAATCAGCTCCGGGGTTGCCGAGGAAGCGGCTGGGAACGAAGGCCCACTTCATGATGAAGGCGTCGCCACCACTCATCTCCACCAGGAAGAACAGGACGTTCAGAGCAATCAAGGCGTACGTCACTAGCGGAGCAGTTCTGCGAGAGGAATTATCGTCACCGATTGGAAACATATGATCTTACCCCCTTTTTGCTCTGGTCGAATCTGGCAGAGATTCGCGCCAGGACAAGTGCCTCATATTTCTACGACAGCAGTCTACTCGTGAGCTGCATCTGACGGGACCTGAGGACATGTACCCGACGACCAATCATGCAAACTCCCACCATGTAACTATACCATATTATCGAGAAGTGCCCTCCATCTCCGGAACAAGCTTCTCATACCCTTGTTGTCCTGCGTCCGAACCGCAGGCACCCGCTTGGCTCCGTCACACCGACGAAGATATGCTAGGCCCAAGAGCGACAACGATAAAGGGAGAGACCCGGCACCGCCTGATATGCCTCGGGGGGAACATCGTCTGGCGAAAGCCAGAGAAGTGGATATGCACGCGCATCTGCTTGCACGAGGTGCTCTGAGCGCAGGACGGATAGATGGTGTCATTTTTCTGTCATTGATCTACCATGGTTGAAGGAGGTGAGAAACCACTATGGAGACAGGCAAGGAAGCAAGAACTGAAGTCAAGAAGGTAGTAAAGAAGGAGGTCAAGAAGGTTGCCAGAGAAGTCAAGAAGACTGGCAGAGAGGTTAAGAAAGCCGTAGGTGAAGTCAAGAAAGCCGGAAAGAAGTTGTAGATAGGGTTCTTGCGAAGAAAGCATCGAAACGACAATTGAAGAGAAGAGACAAGAATACCTGGAAGAAGGGTGGCGCTCTTGCGCCACCCTTCTTCCTTTGTCCAGCAATGCCGGTACCCGTTCGCGTCAGTTCTTGACGGGCGGAGTAAGAGCCAGTCGACCAGAATCTGGTTCCAGGGCTACTTGAGCAAAGGCAAGGCAATAAATGAGAAGATCACAATATCGCTGAGCAAATGGATCTACCACGACCAGAACAATCCACGCATCTCGATCATGGCCTTTCCCAGAATCCAACCCATGAAGATTGATGCAATCCCGCCGGCGATCCCGCCTGTCTTCCGCCCAAGGGGAACTCTGACTCTTCCGTCATGCAGTTTGGACTCGCGATGGAGTGCGCCTTCCCGGGGATCCTCCGCTCCTTCTCTCTTCCCAGGAACAGGGCTCCAGTGTCTGGAGGATGGAATTGACATATACTGGGGATGAGGTCAAAATATGAGAAGAATGGAGATTTCCACAGTGGCCGACTACCTGTACGCGGTCTCGGGAGTCGGCAAGGAATGTGCCGATTGGTCTCGACTTGTTGACCACCGTCGTAAGGTGGCGGACCCAAGAAGGTGATACTCAGATTCAAATCGAAGCCTTCGAAGAGTGCTGACAGATAGGGTGATTGCCATGAAGAAGAGGATCAAAGTCATCGACTTCATCATTAACCCGGCCGCCGGAACAGGAGGGTCGGTTCTGCCTGTTATCAATTCGTCCATGAAAGAAGCCGGTATCAGGTGGGAAGCATCGATTACCCACGAAGCGGGCGACGCGATCAAGTTCGCCAAGGCTGCTGCCAAAGAAAGGGCGGATGTTCTCGGTGTCTATGGCGGCGATGGCACGCTCATGGAGGCAATCAGCGGCTTGATGGGGTCAGAGATCCCATTGGCCATTTTGCCGGGAGGATCGGCGAATGTCATGGCCGAGGAACTTGGCATACCCAAGGATCTCAAAGCGGCCTGCGCGCTCATGAGTCAAATTCCATTGACGACCAGAACCATTGATGTAGGACAGTTTGGCGACCGGTATTTCATTCTAGGAATAGCGCTTGGTTTCGGAGCGGAAGTCATTAAGGGTGCGGATCGGGAAACCAAGAACAGGATTGGCATCTTCGCGTACTTTCTTTCAGCGGCCGCGGCACTGAGGAAAACCAAGAAGGCCGTTTACCATCTGATGATAGATGGACAAAAGCACGAAGTTCAAGGCTTGACGTGTATCATTGCGAACGTAGGGAATCTCGGATTCAGCAACATATCTTACGACAAGCACATAGATGTCAGCGACGGGCTGTTAGACGTTGTTGTCGTACGAAGAGCGAATCTTAGCCTGTTCAAGCTCATGGCTGTCACCTTACTCAAACGGGAGCGTCCTGACAATATGGAATTGGTGCAGCATTGGCAAGGCAGAGACATCAGCGTTTCCTCAACCCCCCGACAGACTGCTGAATGTGACGGTGAAGTATTGGAGGAAGTGCCTCTTCATATCAAGATCATCCCGGGGGCGATCAAGGTTCTGGTCCCTGCGAAGGAAGGATAACGCTGGCGAACAGGTACTCGCTGGCTTCCAGAAGGTTGCAGGCGAGATGAGGCTCTACCTCGGACTCTCGCGAGAAGTCGTCAAGTTGATGATTTGATCCAATGGAGTTTAGGAGTTGTAGGTTGTATGGCCAAGAAGACGATTAGTGAAACAATTTCATTAGAAGGTGTTAGTCCCTCTGAAGAATCCTTCCCTCTTGAGAAGGAGTATGTTCGTACCATTGCCGCATTGAACCTAACAGGAATCTTGACCCTTCTTCCACGAGCGAAAAGCTTAGGGGTGATCGGAATCGACAGGAAAGAGTATCCTGTGCCAACGGAGCACCAGTTGCAGGAAGTATTTGCACGCAACAAGGAATTGGTTGATAGGAAAATGCGACAAGGATTCATTCAGGTTCAGTTGACGCCGCTCGCAATGCCTGCTTCACAACTTATTGACCTGATGAAATCAGCCATTGTCAAACACGGGGCAGAAGGACTAATCTATCAAACCAGACGCTCTCCTTCCGATCCTTTAACACCTGTTCGTGTCAATACCGAGAAACAAGTCTGGATCTGGGAGACCTTACGACAGGTACTAGATACAGACGAGCCTATGTATTTCCCTCAAGAATATTCAAGCAACCATCGGGGACAGACCAAATTGGAGGTAGTCAATAATCGACGTATCTGTGCCCTTCCAGGCTGGTCTGTGGGATTAGTTGAAGATTTACCTATTATGCCCGAGCAAGGCCGGGGGAAGACATTGGGAGGCAGAAGACAATTAGAAATAGGCCATTCTCCTCGTGAATACCTGCAAGTATTGCAGACGCAAACGTATGAAGGAGAAACAGGAAAAACACTTGAAGACTTCATTACAGAATTTCTTGCCCACCTCGAAGAGACCAATGAAGTAAGTAATGACGTAAATGACCACAATGCCCTCTGGTGTCTTGGACAGTACCTGAAGATTTCATACGCGGAGCTTGTGCCGACTGGGCGCTGGTTTCGAGACGTTGGGAGAGCTCGCTTGGACATGCACCGTACAAACAATAAGCTTTGCACCAAGAGCTGGGGTGCGTCTTCCACGGTGAGACTTGGCACCTAAGTCTTCTCCTTTCCTCGCGTTCTGTCTTCCCCCTTTTCAATGAGGGACGCGTCAGCCTGCCGGGGTTCAACTTCCAAACTGGTGAACACTCCTCGTGGAGGCCTGAAAGCGTGCTGGTTGATGCTCTAGAAGACGTTTTGCTCAGGATTCGGTTTGCCAGAACGGATTAGGGCGCCGGTCACCGTGCTCGCGCAACGCCTAGGTTGCACGGAGTTGCTTGGGCCCAGATTGGGCCATGGCAGAAGGTTGGTGATGAGGTCCGGGTCACTGTTTTTGGAGTGGGCATCGTCTCGTCGAAACGGAGAACGTTCTGGCGGGTTGATTGTAAATTCTCCTATTCTATGGACTATTTGTTAAGGGACGATTCTGAGAGGGAGTGATGAGTACAGTGTGTTTGGGCAAGAGAACCATGTTCTTGAGAGGAGCAGCCATCCTTGTGCTGGCATCTCTTGCAGTAGTTGTTCTAACCTCCTGCAAGAGGAAGACTCTGGGCAATCAGACTCAGACCACTTCGGTGCCCTTTGGCACAGCAGTCACTTGGGGACCCCTCAAGATTTCCAAGGGATACGTCGAAGACCTAACCGTTGACGGTAGTACGGGAGTCGGTTCTGTTTCACATGACATAGGTACTTCCACTGAGGGAACGTATGTATACGCTCTCAACACTCAGAATGGAACCCTCATTGGAGACGCAAAGATCTCTGGCAGAATCTATGAGACTGACATTGGTGAAAGGTACGTCTTTGTCTGGGTCAAAGATGGAATCAGTGTCTACGATCTGAAGAAGCAGTTTGCCTTCGTGCAGACGATTCCAACGGGAGCTCCTCAATGGGTGATGAACATTGGCGACTTCTTGTATGTCGAGGTTCGAAACGCATCCGACTACGTGATCGACAAGAGGACGCTGAAGAAAAGGGACCTGCACATATCGGATGATGACTTCATATACAAGCTCCTTTACCCTGACTGTATCATTGAAGACGAGTCTCTTGATTCTACCAAACCGGTGGGGGATCCGGCGATCTACAACTTGGAAACAGGCAAGGTCTTGGGACACGTACCCAGCAAGTACCTTGGGGGTGGAATCTTCGCCTGGGATCCGCAGAAGAACCTGTTCTTCTCCACCGATAGAGACAAGCTTGTCGTCTATGACTTCTCGCAGAACAGAGTCGTCTCTGAGATTGTGCTCACACGTTCCGAGGTCTACGACATCGTAGCAGCCTCCAATGGGCCGGGGCAGAAGACTAACGGGGGAGATCGGCTCCAAGTCATAGGGAACACCTCTTCCTTGACGGACACCTCCTACTTCTTCAACGGCGGAAAATATGCGTACGTCGTGGACACTTCCGGGCAGGTCGTTGCTGAGGAGGCTGGTTCGGAGATTCTCGGGAGCTTCGGAGGCTATGCCTTCTCCAGGAAGGGGGATTCCATATTCCGAAGCGACACTGCCGGCAACGCCTTGTGGACCAAGAAACGGCCGGAGGAGCCATTCTTTGGGAGAGGTCCATACTTCACAAACGATGCCATTGTCTGGCTGTGCGAGTCGGGCGGTCTACGAGATCATGGCGATGGGATCTACCAGTGGAGTTACGACACAGGCTCTTTCCTCAACTATACCGAATTCACGGGCTACGAAGCCCAGGTCCTCTCCTCTCAACCATTGATTGTTGCCATGCGGAGTGAAAAGGGGGGTGTCGATGCAGGCTGGTACCTCGTGTGCTATGAGCCGTCGAAGCTTCCGTTCAACTGGATACCCGACTTTTCCATAGACTGTAGTCCAGACAAGGTCTACTCTGCAGCCACGGACGCGACATTTACCTGTACGGTCAAGAATGTGCCAGCCGAATTCGGATCGAATGACATCTCGTATGCGTGGGATTTCGGGGACGGCACAACGGGAACTGGCAATGGAATCGTCCACCGCTTCGCGAAGGATGGCAGCTACAATGTGACCGTCTTCGTGAAATACGGGAACTCCCTGGATGCTCTGAGCAAGTCTCAACAGATCGCAGTGCTCAAATCCCCCGACATCAGACTCGTGGCTACGCCGGAGTACTACGTCGCAGATGGCCTGACGTACAGGCTCGAATTCAAGACCGATAATCCCAGCGAATTCGGGAATGTTACATGGGATTTCGGGGATGGCAAGAAGGGCAGCACAACGAACGTGCTGCACACGTACAAGCTGGGAAACTACACGGCAAAGGCTACCGTGACGAACGGCGACAAGACTCAGTCCTGGCAAGGAGAAGTTGCCATCAGCGCAAGATACCCGGAGTTCTCCACAAACGCCTCTCCACTCGAGGGAACCTCTGCACTTGAAGTGAACTTCGCTTGCAGCCGTGTGGACACAGACCTTCCGGAGGCAGGTCTCACCTACGCATGGAAGATGGGCTCAGACATCCTCAGCGACAAGAGTTCCTTTGGATGGGTATTTATCAACCCGGGAGCCTATAGAGTCACCCTCGAAGTGACAGATCCTGCCTCCAAATCCTTGACAAACAAGACCTTTACAATGAATGTCTACCAACCGAATCTCACCTTCTCAGATGGAGGAAGAAAGATCCAAAGCAATTCCTCCATGTTTGTGGACAAGAAGTACGATGTAGATGAGGACGGGATCAACCAAGCCTGGGAGGAAGAAGCCATGATCCAGGCCAACCCGTACTTTGAGCTCGACAACATGGAAGAGTGGTTGAACCATCGGGACACAGACAAGGTCGTCAATTTCGTGAGGATTACCCCCTACACGACCAAGTCAAACGAGAGATATGTCCTGTTCATCTATGCCATTACCTGGAGCAGAGACTATGGAAGATATGGTTCAGAACTTCCCTTTGCCGGTGCCATCTGGGGCATCAAGTCTCACAATGGGGACGTCGAGAAGGTGATCATGGCCTGGAAGGTCATTGACGACCGGAATCTTGAATTGAAGTATGTCTACACTTCTGCACATGGAAGCGAGTCAACAAGCCATTCAGCAGTATGGAATGCCACCGGTTCAACTGAGAACAAGGGAAAGACACTGCACTATGAATCCGGTAAGACGGACGACGACGTGATGCGTGCAACCCTGGAATTTCAGAACAACGCTCTCAAACTCCAGGCTTCCGGAGGGAAACACGCAATCTACCCGACTGCAGCGTGCGGAAACAGTGTACTTCTCGTTTGGCCAGCCTTTGGCGAAGATTGCGGTGGTGGTGGAGTCTATCAGTTCGCCTGCTACAACGCAGGTGAGCCAAGCGTGCATCTGATCGATGATATCGGCAACATCTTCCCAAATGAGAGGGTGTGGTCAGGCAACACCAAGAATCCCTCCAGATTCTGTGGCGGACTGGAGTGTAACGATGACGGGGGCCCAGGACCAATTGGTAGCTCTCTCAAGACAATAAACGATACTCTCACGAAGGTATTGGAGGCCATTCCGGCCCAGCACAATCCATGACACCATTCTTCTCTAGGACTGGCGGGAGGGGGAACGGTGAGAGTAGTCACGCTTGACAGTTGGCGCAAAGCCCGAGCCGGCGGAGCCTGGGGCAGCTCAAAGAATCGTTTTCTGGACTGGACGGTCGGTGAGACGGTTGTTGTACTGGTAGCCCGCGATGGAGTCGTCACCGGAGACGTCTCAGGTCCAAGGCTCAAATCCGACCTCACGGCTCGGGACAACGACGCCTATCAATGGCCCGTTCCGCTCGCGGAAATGACAGTCGTCGAAGGCATGGCGGCGCAGCGATTGAATGCTGGGGTCAGAACTGTCTTGCGATGCTCCTATGGGGAGCAGGTCTACTTTCGAGTCCTTCTCCATGGGATGAAGCTTGGTGATGAACCGGAGGCCCGTATTCGCGAGCTGCTGCAGAGTCCGGCAAGCGCGGAGCAGCCTTGTCTGTCTCTGAAATCGGCTTGGATAGCAAAGCAAACGCGGTGTTTCTCGCCGGAGGAAGATAGTGGCGGAAGCACCGAGAGTTCGAATTGTGACAAGACAAAACCCGCAGGGTCGGCAGTAATAGATAAACTGCCTGCCCTGCGGGCCAACGCGCAATAGTCTATGTGAAGTTCCAGAGCCAGGACAAGCGCAAATCCGTGCTTAGGCGTGCACTGTCAATCGGTCTCCGCAACAAACCATTTTCTCTTTGGGGAAGGTGCCTACAGTCCCAGTTCAACCCTCATCTTGTTCAGTTCCTCATCTACCGAAGCGGTGCCCTTCGCGGCGTACTTTGTTTCCAAGGCTTCTGCCGTGTCAACCGGCTTGGTGTCTAGCTCAGCCATCGCGTTCGCCGTGTCCAGCATCTTGTTTGCCTTGTCTTCCATGCGGCTAAAGGCGTTCATCGCACCTTCGCTTGACCCTACGGCCGCAGTGGCTTCATTGAGAGTTTCCTGTGTTCTTGCCACGGAGACTTTGGCATTGATCATCTCACGGCGGGATTCCAGGGCTTCAATGTCTGATGCGAGCTTATCGTGCATCTGACGCATCCTCACTGCGTTCTCATGGGCCGCCGCATAGGCTGTCACAAGACCCGCTCCGGCGTTTTCAAGCTCCTGTTTCTTGGCGATGAATGTACGAGCGTCGTCTTCGTTTCCAGCCACCAGAGCTCTCTTGGCAAAGTCCGCATACTTGGCGACCTCTGCCTGGTTGTCATCCACCAGACGCTTCGTACTCGTCTCTTGGGCCATGACCCCGGCAGTACTGCGCTTTACCTCGGCCAATTGGTCCATCATCTCACGCAAATACTGGTCGATCATCTTGGACGGATCTTCCATCTTGTCTACCAGCGCGTTGACGTTTGCCTTGATGATGTCGTTGAACCTATCCAGAATACTAGCCATTGTCTTGCCTCCTCAGGTTTTAGTGATCCGGTTTCCCGGTGGTGTCTTCCGGCTTCCCAGCCGTGTCTTCGTATTTCTTCGTGAGTTCTTCCGCCTCGGTATCTCCGAATTTCTCCAGCGGCGTCTTGAGCATTTCCTCCGTCTGTTTCGCCTCCAGATTCTTCTGGTCTGTCGCACGTCTCCACCAAGCGAACAGTATGACCATCAGAACAACGACGCCCAGAATGACGAACACAATGATCCAGGGCGATCTTGTTACCTCCATGATGCGATCCGCCGCATCGCTGAAGGCTTTGCTGAAGAAGGCTCCTTCTGACAAATTGCTGTCGTAGTAGTACCGATCGACATAATCGAGCAGAATATTCGCGGCCTCGTTGTCAATAACGGTTTTGGCCTGTGTGCCACAGACATACCTGTCCATGTAGCTGTTGTCATACTCGAAGAATACGAGAAGCATATGGGCTTCATCGGTAAACAACTTGTCATACAGACTCTTTGCAGCTTCATCAAGGTCGCTGGTCGTGGGAGAGTGCGAACCGTTAATCGTATCAGTAATATACAAGTAGGGCTGTACGCCGGTCTTCTGATAGAAGTGCTTCAGACCGGGGAGAAGCTGGGTCTGGTTGTCAATCCATCCCAGCTGGTCGGCATAGTAGCCGGTTTCATTGACAGAACCCCGCGGTAGCGCTTTGCGTGCTACCGTAGATTTCGTAATCTCCGTAGTTCCGCCGGAGTTGTTCAGAACAGAGCCTGAATGGGATGTGGTAATCGCAGCGATAACAATCCCGATGACAATCAGAACGACAATCAGGGTAAGGCAGCCGCGTCCCCTTGAACGACCGCCTCCATAGCTGCGTCCGCCGCCAAAAGGAACCCCGCTTGGCCTGCTGTTGCCGAGAGATGGACCTGTAGGGGCGCCGCCGAAGAAGCCGCCGAAGGAGCCGCCGAAGGAATCGCCGCTACGCCTGCTGCCGAAGGAGCCGCCGAAGGGCCCGCCGAAGGAGCCGCCGCTCCCTCCGCCGCCGAAGGAATCGCCGCTGCGCCTGCCGCCGAAGGAGCCGCCGCTGCGCCCGCCACTGCTCCTGCTCCCGCCACCGGAGCCGCCGCTACTTCTGCCACCGGAGCCGCCGCCTCTACCCATTGCTTCCTACCTCCGTTCAGGAATAGATACTAAATTGAATGTATCACAAACGTAGAACCATGTCAATTTCCATCGTTATTGGCATGGGCGGTTGAGTGCACGTGATGCAGTCTTCTCCACGCATCTATGCTGAAAGCGACAAGGGGACAGTGGACATGCAGTGAAGATGGGGCCTTGAACCGCCGTGGCGACATTCCGAAACGACGTTCGGACGCATCGAAATTGCCCGAAGGCACAGGACGCGAACACTTTGAACGGGGCGTGATTCTGGATGTTGCACGGCTTGAACCCGTCAGCGGACTCGAGTGCCTAACAGTGAGGATTGCTCACCTTACGTCCGGAACGCAATCTGTTGGATGAGATTGGAACACTCGTTCTTGGCAGAAGCGGATGTGTGGCATAGGATGCAGGGCCAAATGACCCATGCCTGCGGCTTGGTCTGGGCTGAGATTGCTTGTCTGGAGATTGGCGAGTCTGGAAGGCTGTCTAGTGTCGAGACAGGGCGAAAGGAGTCGGTGGGGTTCGAAGGTGGAACTGGAAACGCAGTATTGATGCGCGTGGTGGAGATAGGGGCCTTGAACCGCTGCGGCGACATCATTGAAGACCGTGCAGTGGCATCACGTGCGCTCGAAAGCACGGGATTCGGAGACCGTGCAGGACATCTGATGCCACGTGCTGCAGTGGTTGAGTCAGCTCAGGTGCTCCAGTATCTGACGGGGAAGATCGGACACGTTGCATCGGGGACATGATCGCTAGGTTAGGCTTGCCTTGGGTGTTAGTACTATCCGTTCTCGAGAGTCAAGATACGATTCCGATCGCCAATGTCGCGGGGCGCTCGAGAGTCGATTCTGGGTGGACGGATCTGGTGGCAGCATTGGGTCTGATCCTGATATGGTCTGCAGGACTGGAGTCGTGTATCCGCGCGGGGAAAAGCTTGCTTGCTGGGATGAGACATTGACGTACAGGGGTTTGCATCGAAACCCCCGAGATTGTGTCCTGAAGCCCGAAAGTCCAGCCCGCTTCTATCATTCTTGTCCTCCGAATTCTCATGAGTTGATGGAAACATTTCACGTGCATTTTCGATGAGTTGATGCGCCATTTCAGGTCTATCTTGGATGAGTTGATGCGGGGTCTATGCAACTGAATGATTTCGCATACAATGGGCACTACCGCCCACGAGGCGGCGAAACGAGGGGCTCATGACGGAAAGCGAACAACTTATCCAGAGGACGATCAGAGCAGCGGATGCGACCCTCTGTGCGACTCACGACGGAATACTCGTGTACCACCTGACGGGGAGAGGGATAGGCGTGCTAGTGTTGGCAGTGGAAGAAGAACGGGTCGTCGGCCACGGTCCTCTGGACTGGGGCGACAAACTGGTTGGACGGGCGGCGGCACTTCTGTTCACTCTCGTGCGCCCCCGGTCAGTCTTTGCTCTGACGATGAGCACTGGTGCACAAGATGTCCTGCGCACGGCCGGCATTCCATTCGCGTGTGATAGTGTCATCCTTGACGTGCTC
>JAPLGH010000102.1 GCA_026390285.1 Caldisericota bacterium | reverse complement strand
GGGCTGATTGCTAAGAACCCGAAGTTGGTCCCGAAGCTGGGGCTTGACCTCAGTGGCGGCGTGCGCATCGTGCTCGAGGCTCAGGACACAGAGGGTGTGAAGGCCACGAGCGAGGCCATCGATGCAGCGGTTGTCGTTATTGACAAGCGTGTCAACGCGCTGGGTGTCAGTGAGGCTATTGCCGTACGCGAAGGGGCGAACTCCAAGCGTATCGTCGTCGAGCTCCCCGGCTGGGAAGATCCCGAGCGTGCCAAGGAGATTATCGGCAAGACCGCCCTTCTCGAGTTCAAGACAGAGGATGGCAAGGTCGTCGTCAGTGGCAACAACCTGACGGACGCCAAGCTGGTGTTCAGCCAAGCACAGGACAGTCTCGGCGAGCCTCAGATCGCCTTCACGCTGAACGCGGAGGGCAAGGCTGCGTTTGCGACCGCTACCCAGGCGAACATCGGGAAGACGATTACCATTTATCTGGACGGCAAGGTCCTGATGAGCCCCACGGTCGAAACAGCTATTACTGACGGTCAGGGCGTGATCAGTGGAGGGTTCACGGCTGAACAGGCAAGCAACGATGCACTGTTGCTCAAGAGCGGATCGCTCCCTGTGAAGCTGGTTGCAATCTCCGAAGAAGTCGTCGGGCCTTCGCTGGGCAGTGCTTTCAAACGCAGCAGTGCGTTGGCGGCAGTGATTGCTTTTCTGCTCGTTGTCATCTGGATGTTCATCACGTACCGGTATCTGGGCATCGTCTCCGGCATTGCTCTCATAATCTATGCCGACATTCTGATGGCCGCGTATCTCGTCCTGCATGCAACACTATCGCTGCCCGCCATAGGTGGTGCGATCCTGTCCATCGGTATGGCAGTGGATGCCAACTGCATCATTTTTGAGCGCATCCGCGAAGAACTTGGGATGAAGAAGACGGTCAAGGGTGCGATTGGAGCGGGTTTTTCCAAGGCATTCCGTGCCGTATTTGACTCCAACCTGACCGTGCTCGTAGGCACCGCGTTCCTGTTCTACATCGGGACCGGCACCGTGCGCGGATTTGCCGTGACACTTGCTCTCGGCGTTCTTGCCAGTATGTTCACGGCTGTGTTTGCCAGCCACACGCTGGTCGACCTCCTGCTCACTCCTGCGATTGCCAGGAACAGCAGGAAATTCCTCGGTTAGGCGGTGCAGCTATGACATTCAGAGAGAGAGTCCTGACGTGGGACATTATTGGCAAAACGCGTATGTGGTTCACTGCCTCATCAATTATCATTGCGATTGGCATTGTAGCCATGGTCGTGAATACGTTCAGCTTCGGTTCACCGCTCAAGCTTGGCATTGACTTCATAGGCGGAACAGTAGTTAACGCTTCCTTCGAGAGAGCCCCCGATGAGGCAGTTGTCCGTGACATACTGTCAGCCAACGGCTACAGCAACGTTACGGTGCAACGTGCCGGAGAAAAGGGCATTACGATGAAGGTAGAGGCAACTGAGATCGACCCGGCCGTGAGTGGCAAGATCATCAATGACATTGTGGCAAAGTATGGTGCCGTTGACATGGGTACCAAGGAAATCACCTCCATCGCACCCGTCATCGGGCGCGACCTTCTACGGCGATCCAGCCTGGCGCTGGGCCTTGCATTATTGTTCACCCTGCTCTATATCACGGTTCGTTTCAAATTCTCGTTTGGTCTTGCAACGATTCTGGGCATGGTACATGACATTCTCGTTGCGCTCGGCATCCTGGCGCTTTTCCGGGTCCCTCTCAACGCGCCCTTCGTTGGTGCATTCCTTGCTATCGTTACCTACTCGGTGCAGGATGGTGTCGTAGTTATGGACCGCATCCGCGAGAAATTGCGGTATCGGGGAGCGAAAGAGCCGTTCGACAAGCTTGCAAACGCTGCTGTCACTGAGACGTGGATGCGTTCGTTCAACACGTCCTTCACGACGTTTCTCGCCGTGCTGGTTCTGTTCGTGATGGGCGGAGCTCCAATTCGCGACTTCTCGACAACACTGTTGGTGGGGATCATCTCCGGGACCTACTCCTCCATCTACATTTCCACCCCTCTGCTGGTGCTGTGGGTGCAGGGTAGAGAGAAGGCCGCTGCTTTGCAGAAGGCGTAATGCTTCCAGGGTTCGCAGTCGACAAAGGACAATGCAGGGAGGCAACATGAACCTGAGAGATTTCATACGCGACATACCTGATTTTCCTCAAAAGGGAATCATGTTCAGGGACCTGACGCCACTCATGGGCAATGCCGACGCGTTCGAGTTTGCCGTCGACGAATTGGCAAAGCAGTTCAGAACGGATCACATTGATAAGATCGTCGGGGTGGAAGCGAGGGGTTTCATCATTGGCGCGGCACTGGCCTACGCTCTGCATGTGGGTTTTGTGCCAGCCCGCAAGCCAGGGAAGCTTCCCTACAAATCGGTTCGGAAAGAATATGAACTCGAGTATGGAGTATCGATCCTTGAGATGCATGAGGACGCCATCAAGCCCGGCGAACGCGTGCTCGTTGTCGATGACCTGCTGGCGACGGGCGGCACTGTCAGCGCTACTGCCGACCTCGTGCGGTCATTGGGCGGCGACATTGTCGCGTATGCGTTTCTGGTGACTCTGAAGGACCTCGGCGGAGCCAGCAAGCTGAGTGGTGGAAGGGTTGTCTCGCTGCTTGACCTTTGAAGCTTGACACTGAGTTTGACGTTGACAAGGAGTATGAGACTCTCATAGCGACGCTTCGAGGCTGGCTCTCCCCGGAGGAGGTGAGCCTCGTTGAGCGAGCGTTCGTGTTTGCGCGCCAGAGGCATGGGGATCAGAAACGTGCTTC
>JAPLGH010000063.1 GCA_026390285.1 Caldisericota bacterium | reverse complement strand
CACCCGTGGGAACTGAGCTACTCGTACGGACGGGCACTGCAGGAGCCCGCACTGACCATCTGGCACGGCGAGGCGGCAAACGTGGCTGCGGCGCAGGCGGCTCTCTATCATCGAAGCAAGTGCAACAGCGCGGCCCGGACGGGTTCGTATACACCCGAGCTCGAGCGCCAGCAGTAGCAGTTTACCCCTTGGGGCTGTGACCCCAGAACGACGTTCCAGGCAATAGGGTATCCCTGTTGCCTGGAAACGCTGAGGAGGAGGAATGGCGGGGAGGCTAGCCGCCCAGGTAGGCCTTCTTGACGTCCGGGTTGTCCCGCAGCTCCGCTGCGGTACCTGCGAGGACAACGGACCCAGTTTCCAGCACGTATCCACGATTGGCTATGGACAGTGCCTTGAATGCGTTCTGCTCGACGAGCAGGACCGTCTTGCCCAGCCGGTTGATCTCGACGATGACGCCGAAAATCTCCTCGGTCAGCACGGGCGACAGGCCCATCGAGGGTTCGTCGAGCAGCATGAACGGGTTGTTCTGCATGAGACCCCGGCCGACAGCCAGCATCTGTTGTTCGCCGCCTGACAGTGTGCCGGAGATCTGCCGTCTGCGCTCCTTGAGACGTGGGAACAGCGAGAATACCTTATCCTGGTTGGGGCCGGCCGTCTTCTTGTCTTTGACTGACGACAGCGCCACGTCCAAATTTTCCTGCACGGTCAGGTTGCCAAAGATACCACGGCCTTCGGGGACCTGAGAGATACCCATGCGCGCGATGAGATGTGGCGGCGTGTGGGTGATATCGTGTCCGTTATAGATAATGCTGCCGGACGTTGCACGCAGAATGCCGGAGATGGCGCGCAGGGTCGTCGACTTGCCGGCGCCGTTGGCGCCGATGATCGAGACGATTTCACCCTTCTCCACGTTGAACGACACGTTCTTCAGGGCACGGATGGAGCCATAGAAGACGTCGATGTTCCGGACTTCGAGCAGCATGTCAGGCCCCCTTTCCAAGGTACGCTTCGCAGACCCGGGGGTCGTTGCGGATGTACTCGGGTACGCCTTCGCAGATGGTCTCGCCGAAGTCCATGACCTTGATACGTTCGCACACGCCCATGACCACCCTCATCTGATGCTCGATGAGCAGGATAGTCAGGTCGAACTTATCGCGGAGCCAGTGGATCATTTCCATCAGTTCGTCTGCCTCTGCCGGGTTCATGCCGGCTGCGGGCTCGTCCAGGATGAGGAGCTTGGGTTTGGTGGCAAGAGCGCGGGCGATTTCCAGCCGGCGCTGGGCCCCGTAGGGAAGGGAACCCGAGACATCCTCGGCATGTCCCTCTAGGTGGAACAGGCGGAGGAGGTCGATGGCATAGTCGTCGACAAGTTGCTCGCCCTGCCAGTACTTGCGTGTGTGCAGGAACGCATCAGTGTTGCCGTACGACATACGGAAGTGATAGGCGATCTTGATGTTGTCGATAACGCTGGACTTGCTGAACAGGCGGATATTCTGGAACGTGCGGGCGATCCCTGCCTGGGTGATCTGATAGGTTTTCCTGCCCACGATGTTCTGGGTGATCACGTTGAAGACGGTTGTCTTGCCTGCGCCGTTGGTTCCAATGAGGCCGACGATCTCGCCTTGCTCCAGCTGGATGTTGAAGTCTGAAACGGCGCGCAAGCCGCCAAAGAACTGCGTGAGGTGTTGAACGTCGAGGAGAGCCATTATGCGCTCACCTCCTTCCTCTGATGCTGGGGAATGAGGATGAAGCTGAATTCCTTGAGGCCCATGATACCTTCCGTCCGGAAGATCATGGTCAGGATGAGGATCAGTGGGTAGATGACCAGGCGCCACTTCTGCAGGCCGCGCATCAATTCGGGCAGGAGCGTGAAGATAGCCGGGCCGACTATAGCCCCGCTGATTGATGTGGAGCCGCCGACGTACAGGTAGATAAGATACTCCAGCGACTTCATGAAACTGAAGTTGTCCGGGTGGATGAACTGAAGCAGGTGCGCGAAGACACCGCCCGAGACTCCAGCGAAGAAGGCCGAGAAGACGAACACAAACACTTTCTGCCGTGTTGTGTTGATACCCGTGGATTCAGCGGCGATCTCCGAGTCGCGGACCGCCTTCATGGAGCGTCCGTGCGATGAGAACAGGTAGTTGCGCATGAGAACGACGCTCACGACTGCGAACACGAACACGATCTCCAGCGTCGTGAACTTGGGGATGCCGCCCAGGCCACGGGGACCGCCGAGCACTTCAGTGACACGGATGACCGTTCGGATGAGTTCGTTGGCCGATAGCGTCACGATAGCCAGGTAGTCGCCCTTGAGACGCAGCGATGGTGCTCCGACAAGATAGCCTGCTGCGGCAGCCAGCAACCCCCCTGCAAGAATTGCGACAATGAAGACAGGATACCCGACCCATGGATTGGCTGTACTCGTATGTAACCAGACCGTCGTGATCATGGCCGACGTATAGGCGCCGACAGCCATGAAACCAGCGTGTCCGATGGAGAACTGGCCGGTAAAGCCGTTGACCATGCCCAGGCTGACAGTCATGACGATGTTGATGCCGGCCAGCATGATGAGCTGGATGTAATACGCGTTCAGGAGGGGGTCTCCGTTGTTGAGGGGCAGGATGCTCAGGACCTTAATGATGACATAGGCCAGCACGAATGCAATGACTGTGGCTAAGGTGCGGTGCGTACGAAGAAAGGTCATGTCAGACCTTCTCCGGCATGAACTTGCCCAGCAGGCCGCTTGGTCGAATAAGCAGGATGCCAATAAGGATGGCGAAAGCCATGCCGTACCCCAGGTTGGAGTTGACCGACGTCGCAAACGCCTCCGAGATGCCCATGATGTATGCGCCGAGAACGGCGCCGGGGATGTTGCCGATGCCGCCGAGCACGGCGGCGATGAAGGCTTTGAGTCCCGGCCATATGCCCAGGAACGGGGATGCCAGCATGCCGTAGGTCGTGCCATACAGGATGCCGCCGGCGCCTGCCAGCGCAGGACCCACGATGAAGGCCGTGCTGATGACGACGTCGATGTTGATGCCCATAAGGCTGGCGGTCGGCTTGTCGAATGCCACCGCGCGCATCTGCTTGCCGATGAGGGTCTTGTTGACGAACCAGAACAGCAGGACCATCAGGATGACGGAAACGCCGACGTCGAGCAGCAGCACGTTGGAAATGTTGAGCCCGAGGTTGCCGGGGATGGGAATGTTCTTGGCCACGATGAGGTCAGGGAACTTGCGGTACGTCGGGCCGAAGACGAAGTGTACGCCGAAGAGGACGAAGTCCATCGCGCAGAAGTTTTCAAGGAATATCGAAACACCAAGCGCGGTGATCAATGCCGAAAGGCGGGACTTGTAGCGCAGCGGGCGATATGCAAGTTTCTCCATGATGAAGCCAAGCAGGCCGGTAATAAGCATGGCTGCGATGATCGTCGGGATGAAGGCGCCACCAAAGACCTTGGCCATGACGGGGGCAAGGAAGAATCCCATGTAAGCGCCAAACATGAAAATGTCGGCGTGAGCAAAGTTGATGAGGCGCACGATGCCATACACCATTGTATAGCCCAGGGCAATCAGGGCATAGATACTGCCTATCTGTATGCCGTTGATGAGTTGCTGCAGGAACTGACCCATGTTTTCTCCTCCAACAGGAGGCGCAGCGGGGAGTACCTGGTTCCCGCTGCGCCGAGATGCGTGCTAGGTTACGGGTTGACAGTCATCAGGAACGTCTGCTGGCCGTTCTTGATCTGCAGGATGACTGCGGCCTTGATGGGGTTGCGGTTTGCGTCGAACTTGTAGGCGCCGCCGATGCCCGAGAAGGTCGTATTCTTCATGGCATCCCTGATATCCGAGCCCTTGATCGAGCCGGCCGTCTTGAACGCATCGAGGAATAGTCCTGCAGCGTCATACGCAAGAGCAGCGAGTGCGTCAGGCGCTGCCCCGTATTTGGTTGTGTATTTTGCTACGAAATCCTGGACTTTTGGGCTCTTGTCGTCCTTGGAGAAGTGGTTGGAGAAGACACCACCCTCGACAGCCGCGCCACCTATCGTGACGAGTTCAGGTGAGTCCCAGCCATCGCCTCCGCCGGCGGGGACGTTCAGACCCATCTCGCGTGCCTGCTTGAGCTGGAGTGCAGCTCCGCCGTAGTAGTTTGGCAGGTACAGGAACTCAGGCTTGGCAGCCTTGATGGTGGTCAACTGGGCCTTGTAGTCGATCGTAGTAGCTTCATCCGTGAAGGCTTCATAGGCGACGATCTTGCCACCCAGACTCTCGAAACTGGCCTTGAAGGCCTCGGCCAGTCCCTTGGGGTAGTCGTTGCCGTTGTCGTACAGCACTGCGGCTGTCTTGACCTTGAGAGTATTGTACGCGTAATTGGCCATAACCTTACCCTGGAACGGGTCGATGAAGCAGGCACGGAAGATGTAGTCGCCGACCAGCGTGACCGCCTCATTGGTAGACGTTGGCGAGATCTCTGGGACGCCGGCATCCTGCGCGATAGGCGCGACAGCCAGGGTGACCTTGCTCATGACGGCGCCGATGATGCCGATGACCTTATCCTGGTCGATGAGTTTGTGGGCAGCGCTGGCACCGACCGCAGGGTCACCAGCGTCGTCTTCGTTGATGTAGTTGATCGTCGTTGCGACGCCTCCGACCGTTGCTCCGCCGGCAGTGTTAAACTCCTCGACGGCCATTGCTACTCCCTGCTTGCTGGAAGTACCGAAGGTGGCCGAGGCCCCGGTCATCGGGAAGATACCACCCAGGTTGACAACCCCAGCTTTTGCTTTGCATCCAACGCCAATGCCGGCAATAAGTGCACAGACAAGAATAATCGCTAGCAGTCTCCTCATGTGTTCTCCTCTCCTGATATGGATGTGTGGTGCTGGTTCCGATTCGTGAAACGACAGAGCATGGTCAGGCTTGCAGGCCCGTTGACACCCCCTTCCCAAGAAAGTGGAAAGACCCCACGGCGTATGCTCCGCGAGGCATTCTGACAGCTGCGCAATCCGGGGACTTGGGCCTCTGCTCGCTGCGGACTTCAACCAAACCCCCGCTCGGGGAGCCTGAGGCAACGCAGCTTGGGACAAGACGTGGGCATGGACCAACTGGGTGTGGTGAGCCATGGTACAAGAACAAGACCGGGAACCATCTGATGTCCATACTGCATTCTTGCAGAGTGGGCAAAAAAGTCAAGAGGGGGGGGCCGAGAAACAAGGGGAAACTATTGTCGAACAACATGAAACGGCACCTTCTGGTATGACGGAGAATACGAGCCTGTAGACGAACTACACAAGTGAAGTCTGACGTGCCGGACTTTGGCCGATGCAGGCACGCCAACATAAGCGGAAGATCCAATCACAACGAGGCAGACCTCTGCGCACCGCGTTCCAGCACCTCGCATCAGACAAACCTGCTTCACGACATTCCTCGTATCGTTTGATATGTTCAATCACCATCTGGCTACACTATTGCCTTCCCGCCGGGATTGTCAAGTCGTGCGTGACTTCGTGTCCATCCGTCGTTCTGTCGGGCCGGGGCGGATTGAACCTCAGGCGGACTGCCTGCGAAAGCGGAGCGCGGCCAGAACGGCAAGGGCGATGGCACAGACCAGCAGCAGGGTACAGGACAAGAGGACTGAGGATACACCCAGCCCACGCTGGACGACGTTCTCATAGGCATTGATGATCCATGCTCCTGGTGTCGCTCTCGCCAGCTTCTGGAACGCTGTGCCGGTAAACTGGAGAGGGACCCACGCACCGCCGAGTCCGGCGAGCACGAACATCAGGATCAACGAGAAAGCTATTCCCTGTTCCTCGGAGCGTGACACTATGCCGATGAGAAGACCGATCGCAGCAACGAATGCCGTGGAGCACAGTGTCACGAGGAGAGTCGCGAAGGGGGCGTGCAGATACTGGACGTGCAGGACCAGGGCGGCGAAGAGGACGAGCATCACCAGCTGGGCAAAGACCTGCGTGAACATGGCAAGGTAGTGCCCCAGCAGAATACCCGGACGCGACAGCCGCGTCGTCATGAGACGTGCCAGTGTACGCGATTTCCTTTCCTCGACGATAATGCCTGCAGCGCTCATCAATCCGGCGATGGAGAATTGCAGCATCATGCTGGGCGACGTGTGCGCGAAGCCGCCGGCATTGCGCTGCTCCTCAGTCAGCTTGCTCGACATCGTCACAGCTACGGGCACGGGTTGATTCTTCCAGGCAGCAATCGCGCTTTCGAAGGCCGTCACGAATTGCTCAAACGTGAACGCGGACAGCTTGTCAGGTCCCGAGGATGGAGCTAGGTCGCGAACAGCGACAGCGGTGGCACGCGCGGCCTGTACTGCGTTCATGAGGCGTATACACACGTTGGCCAGTTCACTTCGCGCCGTTGTTCCGTTGCTGCTCGCGACGTCGACAATACACGGCAACACGGGGTCTGCGCCGTCGTAGCAGGATCGCAGGAATCCAGTGGGGATGAGGACGACAGCGGTGACCTTTCCGTCTCGTACGGAAGCACGAAGAGCCTCATCGTCCAGACTGGCGGGCGTGACGGTGCGGACGACGGTCGAGGATTCCAGCAGGTCGGTCAGTGCGGCATGGGCCGGAGCCGCCGAATCGCCGGCAACGACGATCTGCAGGCGCGTATCTCCAGGAGAGCCGTAGCCGCCGAACGCAAACCCGAAGAGCAGGGTGAAGGCGATGGGCATGATCAGGATAAACATCAGGGACTTGCGGTCACGCAAGATCTGCCGCAAGTCCTTGATCATCAGGTCGAAGGCGCTCATGGAAGCCCTCACGCGAACCGCCGTGCCATGCGGGTGCGACCGATGAGAAACATGACCGCGGTCCAGGCGAGCAGGACCGCTGCGCTCGTGAGCAAGCGGCCAACAGGCGCCCCGTCCATGACCTGACGGAAGGCGAGGAGCGACCACCCCTGAGGAACAAAGAGGGCTATCTGCTGTCCCAGGCGCGCGGCGGACGGGACACTCATCGTGAACACGCTGACAAGCGCCAGCATGCCCGTGGCCGTCACGACGCCCCCGAACACGACGCCGGCCTGCCGTGTCGTCTTCAGAAACGACATGAGGAAAATGCCGAAAGCCGACGCGCACAATCCCGTCGACACAAGAGCGATCGCGATCGGCAGGATACCGCCCCAGCGAATCCCAAATGCGAGCGCGGATGCGAGCATGAGAACGATCATCTGGATGATCGTGGTGAGCAGGATAGCGAGCATCTTGCCCTGCATGACGGTTGTCGGCGCGGTCCTGGTTGTGAACAGACGTTGCAATGTGCCTTGCTCCTGTTCCAGCAGGATACTCTCGGCGCCGGCCGTCCCGGTGTAGAAGACGTAGAAGACCATCATGCCGGCCATGCTGACAGCGAGGATCGTGGCGAGAATACTGGCCGACTTCTGCTGTTTCATGGGTGGTGCCTCGACCTCAAGGGAGCCCGACGTGTTCTGTGTCTTGATCGTCTCGTTGATGAACCGCTGAACCGCTTGGGCAACCTTCTCTGGTGACGGCGCGATACCCGCCGTGGTGAGGCCCTTGGTCAGGGTCGCCTGCATGACGCGGACGGATGTAAACTCGTCGACGGACTGGCTGATGATGGCTCGTACGATGCCGGGACCGAGTGTAAGAGTGGGGTCCTGATAGACCTCGACGGCTCCTCCCGCCGCGCCCTCGACACAGGCTTTCGTGAACGCCGGCGGGATGATGACGGCGACCTCGGCCATCCGCTTATCCACGGCGGTCCGAGCCTCATCTGCGGACGCAACGGTCGTAACGGCTACCAGACTCGTCAGTTCATCCGAGGTGAACAGATGTGCGAGAATGTCTCCGGCTGTCGTGGATGGGTCAGTATCAGTGGGATCGAGGTCATGAGTCTGATCCCCCGCGTCAAGATTCGCGAGGACGACCTTCGTGACAGGGATGCTGAACGCCTGCGGTTTCGATGTGCTCGTTCCGCCGAACGCCACCGTGAACAATCCCACCATGAGCAGGGGGATGGCGAACATGAACATCAGTCCGAACAGGCTGGTGAAGGAGTGGCGCAGGTCCTTGAGAGCGATATCCAGTGCTTTCATGAATATCAATCGCGCAACGCCCGGCCCGTGAGACGGAGGAATACGGCTTCGAGGTTAGGCTCCTGGATGTCGACGGACGTGATCCGGACACTTTCCTTAGCGGCGGTCTCGAAGAGACGTGGCAGGACGCGGTTGCTGTCAGCTGCCAGGACCGTGATGAGGCCGTCATCCGATGACACATCATGGATACCCTCGACTCCCTTCCATGTCTGCAGGAGTCCGTCGGCGGGACCCGTGAGCCGCAGCTGGATCCGGTCCAGTTCGCCGACGCTGGTGACCAGTTCCTGCTGGGTGCCGACCGCGACGAGCTTGCCATGGTCCATGATGCCCACGTGGTCGGACAGCTCCTGCGCTTCCTCCATGTAGTGCGTGGTGTACAGGACAGTCATTCCCTGATCGCGGAGCTGTTTGACGTTGTCCAGGATCGACCTCCGGCTCTGCGGGTCGATGCCGACCGTAGGCTCATCCATGATGACCAGGGCGGGCTTGTGGAGGAGCGCGACGGCGATGTTCACCCGGCGCTTCATGCCGCCCGAGTAGGTACTGACGCGGTCTTTCTGACGGTCCACGAGGCCGATGACTTCCAGAACTTCGTCGACACGGCGGGCAAGAGGAATGCCGCGCAGGTCCTGCATCTTTCCCCAGAACAGCAGGTTCTCACGGGCCGACAGATCACCATAGAGGGCGACCTCCTGCGGGACAACGCCGATGGATGCCTTCACCAGCCGGGGTTCGGCTGAGATGCTGTGCCCCATGACGAGGGCGTCGCCGGAATCGGGTTTGAGCAGACAGGAGAGCATGCTGATCAGGGTGGTCTTCCCGGCGCCGTTGGGCCCCAGCAGGCTGAAGATTTCGCCCTGAAGGACGTCAAACGAAACGCCGTCGACTGCGTGGATCGGTCTGAACGTTTTGTGCAGATCCCGCACCTGGACCGCCACCGTTGTGCCCATAGCTACCTCCTGATACACCGACCATGAACGAACCATCCACCGGACAACGCCTTCCACCGGATACTCCCAGATATTCTACGGCTCCTTGTGCATGGTTCAATGCCGAGGTGCAGGAGAGGTGCTTCTCTAGCGGCGTCTGTCGGACCTTCTCAGCATCTCCTCGATATCCCGGACGCAGCGGGTGGCCCACTGCCGGTATCGCGGTCAGCGTGAGTGATGTGGGCCGAGGAGGTTGCGCGTGAGCGCATCCACGCTACAGTAACGTGGAGAGATGAGACGTCAGGAGGAACACATGAGAGACCATTCGGCTAAAAGGATGACAGAATCGCTACGTCTGAAAACTGCAAAGGAGCGGGCATGAACGCATCGAAAGTGTGGTTCACCGACCTGCGCACGCGTCCCGGTCATAATCTGCTGGACAAGACCGAGGCACTCATGCGAGCAGCCGCTATCGAGACCATCGATTTCAAGGACAAGTTTGTTGCTCTCAAACTGCACCTTGGCGAGCCCGGCAATCTCGCGTACATCCGCCCCAACTACGTTGCGCGGGTTGTGAAGCTGATCCGCGAGCTCGGCGGCAAGCCATACCTCACCGACTGCAATACGCTCTATACAGGAGGCCGCTCCAACGCAATCGATCACCTGCAGTCTGCTCAGGAGAACGGCTTCAACCGTATTGCCGTAGGAGCCGACGTCATCATCGCCGACGGCCTCAAGGGCACGGACTACCGCGAGGTCCCCATTCATCTCAAGCGCTGTGAAACTGCCAAGATCGGTACTGCAATTGCCGACGCAGACATCATCGTGTCACTCACGCATTTCAAGGGGCATGAGCAGGCCGGTTTTGGGGGCACGCTCAAGAATATCGGCATGGGCAGTGGTTCCCGGGGCGGCAAGATGCAGATGCACTCCGAATCCAAGCCGCGCATCGACGTCATGAAGTGTGTCGCGTGCGGTACGTGTGTTCGCTCATGCCCGCAGGCCGCGATCGTCTGGAACGCCGACCACAAGGCAGTCATCGACTACAGCAAGTGTATCGGCTGCGGGCAGTGCGTCGCAGTCTGCATGTACGGCGCTGCGTGCCCCGTGTTCCAGGGGACCAACGACGCGCTCAACGAGAAGATCGCGGAGTACGCCTATGCCGTCCTGCACGGGAAGCCGGCATTCCATGTCAGCTTCATCATGAACGTCAGCCCGAACTGCGATTGTTGGAACCTCAACGATGCGGCCATCGTGCCCGATAACGGCATCGCTGCGAGCTTTGACCCGGTGGCTCTCGACCAGGCTTGCGTGGACCTCGTGAACAAGGCTGTCGCCAATCAGGGCAGCGTCCTCGCCGACGTTCACTTCGAACAGGGTGACAAGTTCACCCACATCCACCCAGAAACACACTGGGAATCACAGGTCACCCATGCCGAGGAGATCGGACTTGGCACGCGGCAGTACGAGCTGGTGACCGTCGCGTAGATATCTCCTCGAGATGCGTCCCTTCCAGGCGCCACGCCAGACGAGGAGCGGCGCCTCTCTCTTCTGATCTGGGCGATGCCGTTGCAAAAGTGGAGGACTCTCGTATCCTTCATGCATGAACAGTCAGCAGTAGAAACCCTTGGGGAGGGCTCGATGGCTCGCGCACGACCAATGGGAATGAAGGCGTTCATACTTATCTGGGCTGGTCAAGTGGTCTCGCTTATCGGGTCCGCCATGACGGCCTTTGGTGTGAGTGTGTGGGCTTGGCAGACGACGGGTCATGCAACCGCGCTGAGCATCGTCGCGTTCTTCAATTTCGCGCCCACTATTGTCATGAGTCCCATCGCTGGAGCGCTGGTCGACCGCTGGAATCGCAAGGTGACCATGGGGGTTTCGGACGTAGCGTCAGGATTGGGGACAGTCATCATGCTCGTTTTGTATGCCACCGGACATCTGCAGATCTGGCACCTCTGCGCCGTGGGGGTGTTGTCCGGGACCTTCCAGGCGTTTCAGTGGCCCGCGTATCAGGCTGCCATCAGCACCATGATGCCCAAGGAGAAGTACGGCCGAGCGGCCGGCATGATGTCGCTGGCACAGAGTGGCTCCGGTATCCTGGCGCCCATCATTGCGGGCGCAGTCGTCGTTACGTGGGGCCTCGTGCCGATCTTCCTGTTTGACATCGCCTCATTCTGCATCGCCGTCGCATTTCTGCTGGCGGTCAATGTCCCCAATCCCGCTCGATCACAGGAAGGTCAGGAGGCACGTGGGAGTCTCCGGAAGGAGACGATCTTCGGATGGCGCTACATCGTGGCGCGACGCCCCCTGTTCATGCTGCAGCTCAGCTTCTTCGCCTCGAACCTCATCGCGTCGTTGTGTATGACCGTGTGGACCCCCATGATCTTGGCGCGTACCGGTGACAGCGCGACAAAACTGGGCATCGTCAACACGGTGGCTGCCGTCGGCGGCGTCACCGGAGGCGTGCTCATGGCCGCGTGGGGCGGTCCGCGCCGCAAGGTGTATGGTGTCCTGTGGGGCATGGTGTCTGTGTCCGCCCTGGGAATCATGCTCATGGGGTTTGGTCGAACGTTGCCCATCTGGCTCGTCTCCGGGTTTCTCGGATCCCTCATCATCCCATTTCTCAACGGCTGCAACGACGCTATCTGGCAGGCGAAAGTGCCACATGACATGCAGGGCAAGGTCTTTGGCACGCGCATGATGATTGCGCAGGTCTCGGTGCCCATCGCCATGCTGACCGCTGGACCACTGGCGGACCTCGTATTCGAGCCGCAGATGATGACCGGAGGTACCTTGGCGAGGGTGTTCGGCCCACTGGTCGGCGTTGGACATGGTGCCGGTATGGCTCTCATGTTTGTGCTGTTCGGCGGCGTGGCGCTGCTAGTGGGCGTCGCGAGTTTCATGGTGCGTGACATCCGCGATGTGGAGGTTCTGATTCCGGACTATGCTCCGCCGGACGAAGAGGTGCCTGGAGCAGCGATTTCTGTGCCTGTTGAAGCGAGAGCCGACAATTGAACCGGATGTGCAACAACGTGAAAAAGTCCGTATTGTAGCTCCAGAAGCGGTGATAATGGCAGTGGGGTTTTTTCACGTCGTCGCGCGCGGGGGCTTGACATCTTTTATGAAACTTGTTTTATTGTAGAGTATTGACATCAAGGCTTGGCATAAAACGTCCACATCAGTGTCAACATCAATCTCAACAAAGGAGATGGCAATGGCTGAAACTGCGAAGAAGTCTACAGTAGCACCGAAGAAGGTTGTCGCTGCACCGAAGAAGGCAGTGAAGAAGGTCGAGACCAAGGTTCCCATGAAGACAGGTGGCTGTGGCCCTATGGCCGCCGTCAAGCCCGTGGCAAAGCCCGTGGTCAAGAAGACGGTTGCCAAGCCCGCTGTGAAGCCGGCTGCCAAACTCGCAGCCAAAGCCCCGGCAAAGAAGGTTGTCGCCAAACCCGCTGCCAAGGCAGTGAAGCCGGCAGCCAAGAAGCCGGTCGTCAAGAAAACCGTAACCAAGAAGTAGTATACTGTACCGGAAGTGGCCTCGCTGTGTCCACACATGTGTGGACACAGCGAGGTTCTTTCTCTGAAACGGTCACCATGCTCGTGGACGGTGCCCGCACAGGAAATGGCAGGCAGCCCGAACCTGGGCTTGGAGCCCACGATTCGACGCCGCACCGGGAATGCCTGGTGCGGTTTGTCATACCTGGCTACGCGATTCTGCTTGCTCCATATGGTTAGGTAAGGGAAATAGGGACTACTATGGCAAAGCGTCTGTTGATTCCGAGGTCGGTTCACGCTCACGCCCGAAGAAAGTTTGTGACCATGCAGTATATTGCTAGCATGTAGGTTGGGTGAGGACATCAAGCAGAGGAGGATAATTGAAACTGAGTTCTGGTCTGTATGAACAACTCATCGACGAGTTGCTGCGGAGAGAGTTGAGCGCACTCGATCCGACGCGGTGGTCATGGGACAGGGAGGCTATTGATGAGGCGGAAAGCCCCACGATACTGTCCCGCTACATGAAGGGAGTAGTGCGTCGTGCCCTCGATGCGTGTACCGGGGACCAAGCGCTGCAGCAACGAGTGTCTCTCTGCAATGACATTGTCGAACTGACCAGCTCAAGGGTTCCTGCGGCCGAACTGGGTGGCAGCACCATACCTCCACAAGTTGAAATTCTTCTCGCGTTGCTTGATAGACCAACATTGCCGGACATGAGCATCGATCGGCTAGGCGAACTTCGACCCAAGACAGGCTTGAGCCAGTCCGCGCTGCTCACAGGTTCTCCGCGGGAGCCAAGCTTGGCCAGCGAACTGAGAAAGGAAATCCTATCATCGGACAGGATCGATATTCTCATGTCATTCATCAAGTGGAGCGGACTACGTCTCATCGAGAAAGAACTGCGCGAGTTTACGTCACGCCCCAACACAATGGTGAGAGTCATCACGACTTCGTACATGGGGGCAACCGATCTCCGGGCCGTGGCCCTGTTGGCCTCTCTGCCACATACCCAGGTACGGGTATCCTACGACACTGATCACACACGATTGCATGCCAAGGCATATCTGTTCCATCGCGACAGCGGGTTCACTACCGCCTATATCGGTTCGTCCAATATCTCAAGTGCCGCTATTACGAGTGGGCTGGAGTGGAATATCAAGGTGACCGCCAGAGACGCCACCGACATTGTCAGCAAATTCGTGGGCACGTTCGACACGTATTGGAGCGATCCCGAGTTTCGGGCTTACTCACTACAAGACGAGCCTACTCTCAGAGAGGCCCTAGGAAACGAGAGGATTACCGATCAGCACCAGTATCTCGTAGACATGCACCCGTACGGGTTTCAGCAGGACATACTGGAAAGGCTGAAAGTGGAAAGAGAACTGCACGCCAGAAGGCGCAATCTCGTGGTTGCAGCAACCGGCACGGGGAAAACGGTTGTTGCTGCCTTTGACTACAAACGGTACTGCGAAGAGCATCCAGGAAAGAAGAATCGTCTGCTGTTTGTCGCGCACCGAGAAGAAATCCTGCGGCAGTCATTGGCATGCTTTCGGAATGTTCTCCACGATGCGAATTTCGGCGACGTGCTTGTAGGCGACTCGGAACCGTCGCAAGCAGACTACCTGTTTGTCTCGATTCAGATGCTTGCTGCACGAGGTGTGGGCACGCTTCTTCGCGACCCCACGACATACGACTACGTCGTAGTAGATGAGTTCCATCATGCTGAAGCGCCGACGTATATCGATTTTCTGGAATATGCACAGCCGGATATTCTCCTCGGACTCACTGCAACGCCGGAACGCATGGATGGCAAAGACATCCTGAAGTGGTTTGGGGGTCGCATAGCAGCTGAAATTCGGTTGCCGGAGGCCGTTGATCGGGGCCTACTATGTCCCTTTCAGTACTTCGGCGTGACGGACGTGGTTGATCTGGATACGTTTCGATGGAGTCGCGGCGGATACGACGTTCAGCAGCTGAATCAAGCCTATTCGGCGAACGACAGTAGGGCGCGCCTCATAGTGGACGCTGTCCAACATTATTGTAGAAGAGCAGAGGATGTACGCGGATTGGGCTTCTGTGTCAGTATCGAGCACGCCGAGTTCATGGCCGATTTCTTTCGACGTGCAGGCATTCCCTCTATTGCAGTCTCGGCAAGAACTGCCCCTACGGATCGCATCGCAGCCCAGAGTCTGCTCCGTAATAAGGAAGTCAACTTCATCTTTGCCGTGAACCTCTATAACGAAGGCATCGATATCCCAGAAATCGACACGGTCCTATTCCTTCGGCCGACCGAGAGTCTTACGGTGTTTCTTCAACAACTTGGGCGAGGGCTGCGAATCGATGAAGGAAAAGAGTGTCTTACCGTGCTTGACTTCATCGGAAAGGCACAACAAAACTACAGTTTCGAGGCTCGCTTTCAAGCATTGCTTGGGCATACGGCTCGGTCGATCCAGAAGGAAGTTGGAGATGACTTTCCGTTTCTTCCCAAAGGATGCAACATACAACTTGAGCGCGTAGCCAAGGAAAGTGTATTGGAGAACATCAGGTCTGCAGTACGAAGTGGGCGCAATCGGATGGTCCAGCGAATTGCTGAGTTCGAAGACGAAGCCCAACAAGCTCTAACGATGAATGCGTTCCTTGAGTACCACCAACTGGAAGCCTGCAGTATCTACGAGACAGGGAAGTCCTGGACTCGACTGTGTTCTGAAGCAGGCAAGATGGCAGCATGGACGGAACCAGAAGAGGATCGCCTCACCAAAGGGCTGTTGAGACTTGCGCACGCTGATTCGCCCTCGTTTCTGCACTTCATCATTGACGCGCTTGAAGGGGGCATGGAGTTCTCACAGTCGGAGAATCCATTCGCAGTAATGCTTTGGTGCGACGTATGGCAAACACCGTCTGATCGAGCCATGTGCTCCTCGTGGCAGCGGGTTGCTGAAGTCTTCGCCAGGAACCCCACCATGCGCAGCGAGTACGTAGAACTGGCAAAGTGGTGCCTTGACCACGTCAGCATCAGTTCGCAGCAAATGCAACTTCCGTTCGGGAGCGCTTTGGAGCTCCACCGTTTGTATCTTCGTGACGAGCTCCTGGCTGGTCTTGGCTACTACTCATGGGAACGACAGCCATCGCAGCGGGAAGGCGTACTCTATCTGCGGGATAAGGACTGTGACGTGTTTCTGGTCACGCTAAACAAGTCCGAAAAGGACTACTCTGAGTCCACCATGTATCGAGACTACGCCATCAGCGACCGCCTGTTCCACTGGCAGTCGCAAAGCACGACGTCAGAGACATCGATCACAGGACAGAGGTACAGCCATCAATCTGAGCGGAAAAGCACTGTTCTCTTGTTCGTTCGGGAGAACAGACAGTCACACGGAATCGGAGCACCGTACTTCTACTTGGGTCCTGCGACGTTTGTGGAATCCACTGGCAGTAGTCCAATGAACGTCGTGTGGGAACTGCAGTACCCCATGCCCGCGCGGCTGTGCATGGCCACCAAGACGCTGGTGGTCTCGGAGTAGTCCGGCCTCCTGGTCCTAGGCCAATTTGCATGTTGTCCTGTGCTGGGTCGTTGAGTTTGCCTTCTGGTGATTGAGTTCAATAGGAAGGCAATCTGCTGAGATAGTCCGGAGGTCCACATGGACACACTGCTTGCCTGGTTGTTGGAAGGGTCGTCGTGGGTTCGGTACCGGGCGCTGGTGGATCTGGCGCACGAGCCCGAATCGTCACCTGACGTCCAGGCTGCCCGGCGTGCCATGCTGGAGGACCCACAGGTGTCGGGTCTGGTACAGGAGCTGTAGGGATGGCCGGGCGTCGTCCTCAACAGCCACAAATCGGCCGGCCAGCTGTATCACAAGCTCAAGTTCCTGGCGGACATCGGTGTCCGTGTGGACGACCCGGGCATGCGTCGTGTCACAGATCTGGTCATGGGACATCAGTCGCAGCAGGGACCGTTCCAGCTGCCCATGGTTGTGTCCGCGGCGCACGGCGGAACTGGACATGAGGATTGGGGGTGGGCGCTGTGTGACGCGCCGGTCATCGTCGGGGCGCTGTGTGGACTGGGGTTATCCGATGAACCCACCGTGCGCCATGCTGTCGACTCCATCGCAGGACTTGTGCGCGACAATGGGTGGCCATGCATCGTGTCGCCGGAACTGAAGGGCTTCAGGGGACCGGGACGCAAGGGAGACCCGTGTCCATACGCGACACTCGCCGTTTGCGAAATGGAGCTGGCTGCGGGTTTGCCAAATGAGGAACAAGTGCGCCTCGGCGCCGAGGCATTGCTGAATCAGTGGAGTGCTCGGCGCGAGCGCCATCCGTGCATGTTCTACATGGGGACGGATTTCTGCAAGCTCAAGGCGCCCTTGCTGTGGTATGATATCCTTCACGTGGCCGATGTCCTGTCGCGAGTGCCGTGGCTGCGTCAGGACCGACGGCTGCATGACATGGTGGACGTAATGATGCAACAGGTGGGGAGTGACGGACGAGCGATCCCGGGATCGTCGTGGACGGCCTGGAAGAACTGGGAGTTCGGTCAGAAGAAGGTTCCATCGCGCTGGGTCACATTGCTCGTTGAGCGCGCGCGACAGCGCGTGAACAGCTGACGGAGGAGTCAGACATGGAGACGATCGATCTTCGCAAACAGATGAAAGACCTGTGGAGTCCCCCGGTGGGCAAGGCTGTCCTGGTCACTGTGCCTGCACTGCCGTATCTCATGATCGAGGGAGTGGGCAACCCGAACACGTCGAAAGCGTTCCAGGATGCAATCCAGGGGCTGTACTCGGCTGCCTATACTATGAAGTTCGGGGCCAAGGCAGCGGGGGTCGCCGAATGGAAGGTGACACCGCTGGAGGCACTGTGGTGGGACCCGTCCGGGCGCGACCTCTTTGAGGCCGGGTACGCCACCGTGCCGAAGGAGATGGCGTGGCGGGCTTTGCTGATGCAGCCCGAAGTCGTGACTGCGGACATGCTGGAACAGGCAAAGGCAGAGGTCATCCGCAAGAAGAAGGACGTGCCCGCTCTGGCCCAGGTACGTCTCGAGACATGGACCGAGGGATTGTGTGTCCAGACGATGCATGTGGGCCCATATGCCGGCGAACGCCCGACCATCGAGTTGATGCGTGCTTGGATGACCGGGAACGGCTACCATACGCGAGGCCGACACCACGAGGTATACCTCAGCGACCCCAACCGCACCGCACCAGAGAGGATGAAGACGATTCTCCGGCTGCCCGTGGAGAAGTCGCAGGTGTAGCTCAGGGGGCACCATCTCTACCGCGCAAGAGGCCGAATAGAAGTCGAAGTCTCGTGTGTGGCGTTGCGGTCCAGTTCCGGCGTGTCTGCGGGGCTTGAGCCATTTGCTGGAAGCGGCGACAACGGCTTCCAGCAAATGGCTAGCATCCTACAGCTCGATCGTCACCGTCCTGCCGACCGGGTCCCAGCTGACCGTACAGCCCAGATTCTCGGCGACGAACCGGAGGGGCAGCAGCGTCCTGCTGTTGACGATCATCGCAGCAACGTCCAAGGATACGTTCAGCCTGTCCACACGTGCCTCTCTTGAGCCGATCCAGACTTCGACGGTATGTGTGCCGAGCGTCACGCTTGCCTTCCGCTGGACGGCATCCCAGCCGACATTGCCCCCGAGAGCCTCGATCACGGCCCGAATCGGGAGCAGGGTGCGTCCTTCGCGGATGATAGGCGGCGAATCGAGCGTCGCGTGTCTCCCGTCAACGGTCATCACCGACGAACCGATGGTGAGCAGCAGCGTGTGCGACGGAGGCGGAGGCAGGACGATGGGGATAGGCTCAAAGACTGCCGTGATAGTGTGATCTGCCGCGATGTCGGTTAGTTCATACGTGTTGTCGCGGACCAGACCGGTCACGCTGGCGCCATTGTCGGTCAGGAGCGTAAGTCGGTATCCCGCGTCAGGGAGCAAGTTCAGCGTGACACTTTCACCCTCCGCGGCCTCCTTCAGCGTTGGCAGGACGGTGCCGCGCCCTTGTGGTGCAGAGGCCGTGATCCGGAAGCGGACGATGGGCACATTCTCGAGGCGGAACAGGCCGGTGTCTGTGCCAGCATAGACCGTGTGGAGCTCCAAAGAGTCCACAGCAAGGCAAGAAACGTCTACTGTCAGCGCTCCCCCCACCTGGGCCCACGTGGCGCCGCTGTCAGTCGATATAGACACGCCGCCAGATGTAAAGAGGCCACTGTCGCCCGCGTAGAGAACGGACGGTTTGACCGGATCCACTGACAGCGCAGCGATACCGAAGAAGTACCGAAGGATGCCCGCTGAGTTGAGTCCGGTTCCCTGTGACCAGGTGACCCCGCCGTCCCTGGATTTCCAGACGCCCGCCGTAGTCCCAGCATAGACAGCATCAGAGTTCACTAGGACCGTCAGGACGTGCGCGTCCGAGGAATTGACCTCCATTCTCCCGGCGGGTTTCGTCCAGCTGGCACCAGCGTCACCTGAAATGTGGAGCGAGTCTTCGACCACCGCATAGACCGTCGAGGGTCTGCCTGGATCGATGGCCAGCGCTGTCACGTCATGACCGGATATCCCGGATGCGGCCGTCGTCCAGGTTGCTCCGCCGTCCGCGGACTTGAGGACGCGTCCCTCCGTCATCATGCCATTGTCGCCCGCATAGACGGTCTGTGGATGCACGGGGTCGACCGCTAGTGCGTCGATCGCGTAGTAGTTAAGTAGTACGCTGCCCGAGAACATTCCCGAGCCTTGCGACCAAGTTGCGCCTCCATCGGTCGACTGGAATGCTCCCCCGGAGGTTCCCGCGTACATCCGACTGCCGTCGCCCGCTGTGGCAAGAGCCAGTACCTTGAGGGTCGTTGACGAGCCTATCTTGATTCCGGTTCCATACTGCCCCCAGGTTCCTCCCCGGTCCGTCGACCTGAACAGTCCACGGTCGGTGCCCGTGAAGATGGTGGCGGGATTTGTGGGATGGACCAGAACAGCATGGACCTTCCCCGCGTCGAGTGACGTCTTCTGCCACGCCGGCGTTGCACCTGAGGTGGCTGCAGGGGACAACAACAGACTTGGGACAGTCAGCAAACCGATGGCAACTACGACAATCAGCACAACGACCAGACGCCTCATGGACACCTCCCAAGGATAACTGACGGCCAGAACCACTCTTCACTGCCATTGTAGAGAAACCGACCACGAAGGTCAAATTAGTCGGCAGTACGGTGTCAAACGCTCGAATTCCAGCGTGTTGCCACTCGATCGCGTCGCTCCATCGCGCCGTCCAGTCCAGGAATAGTTCGTCCGCACGGAACCTACTGGACTTGTGACTATTGACAGGGTTGGATATACTCAGTCAGGAGGTCGTCATGAGAGTCATCGGAGCGGGCTGGAGCGATATCGGACTACAGCGTCACACGAACGAGGATAGCTTTGCCGTCGTGCAGGAAGGTAAGGCGGTCGAGCGTCAGGGCGCCTGTTATATCGTCTGCGACGGTCTTGGCGGAGC
>JAPLGH010000129.1 GCA_026390285.1 Caldisericota bacterium | reverse complement strand
TTACCCTCATGACACACATTGCCATGGAGGAAGGCCTCCGCTTCGCCATCCGCGAGGGTGGTCACACGGTCGGCGCTGGCGTCGTCACCAAGATCCTGGAGTAGTCGGGTAGTCAGTCATATAAGGAGTTGCTATGGCGAAGCAAAAGGTTCGTATAAGGCTAAGAGCGTTTGATCATAGAACGCTCGACATTTGGGCTGGGAAAATCGTCGAGATCATCCAGCAGGCGGGGGCTCGTGTCTCCGGGCCAATTCCGCTTCCGACTGAGAAGAGCATATTTACGGTGCTCAGGTCGCCACATGTCGACAAGAAGTCGCGTGAGCAGTTCGAGATGCGCATTCACAAGAGACTCATCGAGATAACGAATCCAACACCTGAGGTGACCAAGGCGCTCATGGGCCTTGACCTGCCACAGGGCGTGGACATCGAGATCAAGCTGTAGGCTGGTGGGTGAGATGAGCAAGGGGATAATTGGCAAGAAGATCGGTATGACTAGCGTGTTCCATGAGGACAAGTTTGTCCCTGCGACGGTCATACTGGCTGGCCCATGCTTCATCGTCGACGTGCTCACCAAAGAGCGCAACGGCTATGAAGGGGTCAAACTTGGCTACGGAGAGGGGCGTGCGTCCCTGATCAACAAGCCAGAAACCGGAGTGTGCAAGAAAGCCGGCGTACCGGCGTTGAGGCATCTCAAGGAGTTCCGTGGCATGGAAGGGACAGTGGGCCAGAAAGTCGATGTCAGTGTACTCGACGGGCTGAAGGTCCTTACCATCACGGCCGTCTCCAAGGGCAAGGGCTACCAGGGTCCAGTCAAGCGTTGGCACTTTGCAGGCTGGTTCAAGAGCCACGGGTCGAAGGGACTTCGTCGCGTGGGCGCCATCGGGTGCCGCCTGACTCCTGGACGCGTTTTCAAGAACCACAAGATGGCCGGTCACATGGGCTGCCACGTGACGACTGTCACAGGAATCAAGGTAATCGCGGTTGACGTTGAGAAGAACCTGCTCGTGGTCAAGGGCAGTATTCCTGGCGGAGACAACGCGCTCCTGACGATCAAGGCTTGAGAGGTAGAGACATGAGCACTGTGAAGATGATTGATGTCACCGGCGCCGATGCCGGTGAAGTCGAACTCGCCGAGGGACTCTTTGGCTGCAGCATCAGCGAGACAGCCATGTATATGGGCGTCAAGAAGTTTCTGGCTGGGCTGCGCCGCGGGACTGCAAACACCAAGGGTCGCAGCGAGATCAACAAGACAAAGAAGAAGGTCTGGAAACAGAAGGGTACCGGCCATGCGCGTCAGGGCAACAAGCGTGCGCCGCAGTGGAAGGGTGGAGGCGTTGTCTTCGGTCCCAAGGCCAGAGATTTCACGCTTGACCTGAACAAGTCGACCAGGCGCAGCGCCATCCTTAGTTCTCTGACCCAGCGGGCCGGTGAGAACGCGATTGTGGTTTTGCGCGGACTCAAGCTCGAGCAGCCGAAGACGAAGGCACTCTTGACGGCGCTCAAGGCTGCGGGCATTCCAGAGAATGCATTGCTTGTCTTTGCTGAGGAGAATGGCGAAGTGGTTCTTTCCGGCCTCAACCTGCCTCGGCTTGGCCTGCTTCACTTCTCCGAGTTGAACGCATATGACGTGCTCCTGCATTCCACGGTCGTTTTCACCGAAGAAGCCCTGAAGGGCGCCGAGGAGGTGTACGCATGAGCAAAGAGATCCTGCTGTACCCCATCGTAACCGAGAAGAGCATGAGCATGAC